>ONYJ01000132.1 GCA_900322025.1 uncultured Bacteroidales bacterium
AAGAGAAAGAATCGGGATTAAAAGTTATCTGCCTTCTGAAAAGCATTTTAGATTTATAGTACTATTGGCAGATTCATATTCAGAGGAGTTATCAGAAAAAACATGTCAGAGTTTGTATTACTCAACCACCGGTCTGCCATTTGAAGGAGCTGAGAGTATAAGGGAGGTTTATACGCCCTCTGTGGAGTATATTGTGCGAGACTTTACAGCTTCCTCAAACGGCATACTTTCCAACCTTAGTTTTACGCCGCAAGATGCAGATGCCATTGTAGTTCTCAAAGCCGGCTGCCGTGTGAGTAAAGATTTCCTACGCAACATTTCTGATGCAATATATGCAGGTGTAGAGTGTGTACAATGTTGTTTAAAAGATAAAATATATTCGGGACAACCGAGCCATCGAGCTTTGCTTAGAGCTTCTCTCCGAGGCATATCTTGTGTGCCTCTTAAATACGGATTTGCAGCAACATGCTATGGTTTTGGCAAACTGAAAACTCTGAAGGAGGATATGCGTCCTGATTTTTTCGTAGATTATTTAAGCAACACATCCGTTTTCTTTTTGTAAATTCGCCTCATTATGGAGAATAATTACAATACCACAAGGGCAAAGTTGCTGATGCCTGAGTATGGCAGGCATGTGCAGGATATGATAGAATATGTAGTGAATATTCCAGACAGAGAAAAACGCAACCAGCAGATACAGGCAGTTGTTTCTGTTATGGGAACGCTTAATCCTCAACTCAGAGATTTGGTGGATTTTAGGCATAAACTTTGGGACCATGTGCAGATTATTTCTGACTTTAAGATAGATATAGATTCGCCTTATCCGCTTCCTTCCAGAGAGAGCGTGCATGTTAAACCGGAACCTATACCGCTGAAAAGCGATAAGATACGCGCCTCTTGCTACGGCAGGAATATCCAGAATATGATAGATCTGATAGCAGAAAGAGAAGATGATGATGTTAAAAAACACATGATAAAGGTGATAGCTACCTATATGAAGCAGCAGTATCTTATCTGGAATAAAGACTCTGTTTCGGAAGAAACTATATTTCAGGATATAAAGATGCTTTCCGGAGGTAGAATAGTGGTTCCTGAAGATGTGCATATAGGTTCGGGTATGGCAGATGCGACAACCAGAAAGCCTCACATGCCAGGTGCTGCTTCACAGCCTCGTTCTCAGCAACATAGTGGTAAGAAACAGAAACAGAAGAAGTGGAAGAAAGGGTAAGGTATGCCTGTAAAAATAAAAGGTAATAAGATGGCAAGAAGCAAGAAAAAACAAAGAGAAAACGATGCACTCATAGCAGAACAAGAAATGGCGGCCCCTAAGAGGAAAGATGGAATTTATCTGATTTGCGGATTGGTTTCGTTGGCAATAGCCGTTTATACTCTGATAGCGCTCGTATCATATATTTTTACATGGGCTTCTGATCAGAGTGCTTTTATGGGGAACGACATATTCAGTTCTTTGGCGGCAGTTGAGAACGGAGGCGGCAGAATAGGTTGGTGGTGGGCTAACTTGCTGGTATCTAAACTATTTGGTTTAGGAGCTTTTATAATTCCTTTCTTTTTCTTTGGTATCGCTCTGTTTTGCCTGAAAATAAAGAAGGTAAAGTTGTTTAGATTGTTTTTCATTACACTGTTTGGCTGTATTCTAATATCTGTACTGTTCTCTTTTATTTTCTCTTTTACAGGTGTGGATCGCTTGTTTGGTACCAGTGCAGGAGGCTCTTACGGTTATTATGTGAATTCTTTTCTAAAGACAATGATTGGCACGCCCGGAACGGCGGCTATTTTAATTATAGCCATAATAGGCTGGCTTATAATAATAAACAGAAGTATTGCCACTAAATTGAGTAGCGGTATTGCTGAGATGGGGAAAAAACTTACTCCCGATGGCGAGGTAGAAGTGGATGGTGATGAACTTATTGATGTCGAACAGGATAGCGGTACTGAAAGCGATGAGCCGGAGAATGATTTGCCCGAGGATGATCTTGAAATAGAATCAACATATCCTAATGAGCTTCCGCAAGATGACTATGAAGCGGAGGTTTTGAATGCGAGGCGCCAGGCCATCCAGATATCAGTGGTGAATGATTCTGTTGCAGAAACTTCTGAGCCCATATCGGATTCTACAGACGATAATGTTGTTTTGGAGGTTAAAGAATCGGAAGGCACAGAAGGTAACGAGTTGATGGGGGAATATACAGAGGAAGAATTGCAGAAGACATTCGACCCTCGCTTAGAACTTCCTCATTATAACGCTCCTACTCTCGATTTGTTAGAGTCTTACAAAGATAAGTGGTATGAGGTTTCGAGAGACGAAATGGAGCGTAACAAGAACAAGATAGTAAGCACTCTTGCCAATTATAAGATAGGTGTTGCAAAGGTTTCTGCGGTAAAAGGTCCAACTGTTACTTTATACGAGGTGATTCCGGCTCCGGGAGTGAGAGTGTCTCAGATAAAGCGTTTGGAGGCAGATATTCAGCTGTCTCTAGCCGCCAAGGGAGTAAGAGTGGTAACTCTTCCGGGTACAAATGCAGTGGGTATTGAGGTGGCTAATGAGAAGCCGAGTGTTGTTTCCATGCAATCTTGTCTTGAATACCTGCAAACAAAGATGAAAGAACCCGGTAGTAAAGAAAGTGGTTATGCTCTCCCTGTAGCCATAGGTAAGACCATCTCCGGTAATGTGTTTACATTTGACCTTGCTAAAACTCCGCACTTGCTAATAGCCGGTGCTACAGGTCAGGGAAAGTCTGTGGGACTTAATGCCCTCGTGTCTTCTTTGCTTTACACCAAACATCCTTCTGAACTGAAGTTTGTATTGGTAGATCCCAAAAGGGTAGAATTGTCTTTGTATTCGCGATTAGCCAACCACTTCCTTGCATGTTTACCAGATACAGACGATAAGGAAACTCCTGTAATAACAGATACTCAGAAGGTGGTTCGCACTCTTAAATCGCTGTGTGTGGAGATGGATGAGCGTTACAAACTCTTGGAATCTGCGAGGGTGAGGAATATAAAGGAATATAACGAAAAGTTTTTGGAGCGTAAGTTGATTCCGGGCAAAGGTCATAGGTATTTGCCTTATATAGTGCTTATTATAGACGAATATGCAGACCTTATGATGACAGCCGGCAAAGATGTGGAAATTCCTATAACCCGATTGGCTCAGCTTGCCCGCGCTATAGGTATTCATTTGGTTATTGCAACGCAGAGGCCAACAACATCTGTAATTACAGGTAACATTAAGGCTAATTTTCCGGCAAGAATTGCATTTTATGTTCGCTCCAGCATAGATTCTCGTACTATTTTAGACGAGAGCGGTGCCAATCAGCTTATAGGGCGCGGTGATATGCTCTATGCTACAGGTAGCGAGGTTTTCAGGGTGCAGTGCGCATTGATAGAAACCAAAGAGATAAACAGGTTGGTAAACTGTATTTCGGATCAAGTTGGTTATTCTACAGCATTTTATCTGCCGGAGCCTGCAGATGACGATGATGCTTCTGCCGATGTTTCATATAGGCCGATGGCAATAGGAGAAACCGATCTCAGGCGTCGCGATGAGTACTTTGATGATGCTGCCCGTTTGATAGTATCTGCCGGCAGTGGTTCTGCTTCCTTTATCCAGAGGAAAATGAACTTGGGTTACAATCGTGCCTCAAAGCTTATAGACCAATTGGAAAAGGCAGGCATTGTAGGGCCTGCAGATGGAGCAAAACCTCGTCAGAGCCTTATACCGGATCTTCTTTCGTTAGACGACAAGCTTGAAGAGATAAAAAATCAGTTTGGCAGATAAATTGCAATAGTTTTTTCATCATGAAAAAATACGCTATAATATCAGTTGCCGTTTTTGCATTATTTCTTAGTGTAAATAATTGTTTTGCAAAAAGTTGTATAGACTTATCCAATCTTTCTTACAGAATCTTGAACACTATTTCGCAAAGCCAAGATACTTCTGGTATGCAACTTTTTAGACAGGCGTCTGATTATGTTTTTTCTGCCCGAAGACTTTCTTTTATTATTACGAATATAGATAAGAAGGGGAATCCATATTACAACACAGGCTTTTTTGTGGCATTGCCAGACAGAGGGTATATGAAAGTGGATGGAGTTAATGAGGTGCAGTTTACGCCAACTTTGCTGTCGGCCTACTCGTATGAGTCCAATGAATTGGTATTTCAGCCTCGGAAAACTACCGCAGAATCGGTTGCAGACAATCCGTTTTCTATTCTTCACAAATCAGATAAGGGTATCTCTGTTTCTGTTCCGCAGGCCTCAGAATTACAAGGGAAAGCCTGTATGAAGTTCAGCATAACTCCGGAAGGCAGAGCCTATTATAGCCGTGCCGATATTTATGTAGCAGGTCGGGGCAATTCATTTAAGGTGCTGAGAATAACGGTAGTATTAAAGAACAACCAAGCCTTTGTTATGGATATAACCAAAGCAGGTCCATCCGAACCTGATAAAATATCTGATTATCAACTAATGGTATCTGAACATCCCGGGGCGCATATAGTAGATTTGCGCAACTGATTTATTCTTTGTCGTTTTTGTTAAGACAGTTGAATACATCCACTATAGATGGGTAGGTGTTGGCAAGGCGATAGTCTAAATCTTCTGCCGTAACCCATTCGCATTTTTCTATACCCTCTTCTGTTTGAGGGATAGCATCTGTTTTATCTGCAAACATTTTATACCAATATGTGCTCTTTACTACCAAATCTTGGTTTAGCCAATAGGTATGATGGGTAATTGTGATAAGTTGATTGAGTTGTGCAGTTACGCCACATTCTTCTTTTACTTCTCGCAATGCAGTAACAGCTATGTCTTCGTCGTCTTCTTTTTTGCCTTTAGGCAAATCCCACACCCCATTACGATAAATCATCAAACAGTTACCTTCTTTGTTGAAAATCAGTCCGCCGGCAGCATAGACTCTCTTAACGCCCGCCAATAGCTCGGCCATTAGAGAGGCTTCTGTCATGCCTTCAGGTACTTCTATAGTCAGATGATTAAACAGGGTGTTGTTTTCCATCTTAAACGGAATAGCAGAAAAGTTATAATCTGCTTCCGGACGCATAAGAAATCTTTCGTCTGCAATAGGAGGTACCTCTTCCTTTGTGCAAACAGAGAGAATTCGGTTTTTGAAATATATTTTTTGCATTACTTGCAATCTGAAAATTCGGGCATAAAAATACAATTTTTTAGCATACTTATTTTCTTGTTTTTGATAAATTTTTCATATATTTGAAATTACGAGATATTATATGTGCAGAAACATTATGGAAAACATTGAAAAGACAGTAGCGCAGCATCTTTTGAAAGTTAAGGCGGTTAAACTGAATGCTGAAGAGCCATTTACATGGGCTTCTGGTTGGAAGTCGCCAATTTATTGCGATAATCGTAAGTTGCTAACATATCCGGAAGAAAGAAAGTATATCACAGATGCTTTTGTTCGCGTGATAGGAGATGCGTTTAAAGATGTGGATGTAATAGCTGGCGTGGCTACCGGTGCTATTGCTTGGGGTATTATGGTTGCAGAGGTTTTGAAGAAGCCTTTTGTTTATGTTAGGCCAAAACCTAAAGATCATGGTACGCAATCGCAGGTAGAAGGTACAATAGAGCCAAACCAAAGAATTGTTGTGGTAGAAGATTTGGTCTCTACCGGTGCCAGTAGTTTGTCTGCTTGTGAGGCTTTGAGAAAATCGGGAGGTATAATACTCGGCATGGTTGCTATTTTTTCTTACAACTTTCCGCTTTCGAGACGCGAATTTGAGTATAAGGATATAGAGTTGCATACTCTTTGTCAGTACGATTCTCTCTTGGAAGAAGCTGTCAAGGAAGATTATATAAGCAAGAATCATCTTGAGATATTGAAAGAATGGCGGCTCAACCCTTCTGCATGGACAGGAATAGTGCGTTAGTACAGATGCTGTTATATGGAAACATTCAAGAGTAAGGAGGTAGAGATTAAATCTCCGGCGTTTGCCGTATTTTCTGCCTTTTCAGATCTAACTAACCTAAGAGACAAGTTGCCGGATGAGTTTCGCGATAAGGTTGTAGTTACTGCCGATACAGTGGAGGGCGATTACAACGGTATGCATTTTGGGATGAAGGTGGCAGAGCGTATTCCAATGTCTAAGATTATTATGAGACCCATGGAGGGTTTTCCGTTGGATTTTTCTCTGATTTTTGACATAGCAGATGTGTCTGCCTCATCCAGCAAATTGAAAGTAAGCATAGAAGCCGAGATGAACTTTATTATGAAGGCTATGTTGGGTGGCAAGATTCAGAGTATGTTGGATCAGATAACGGAGAAACTGGCAGAACAAAATGTTAATAGATGACTTTGAAATTCTGCTGAGAGAATCGCTACCACCGGTTGCGGCAGACATTCTTATGGATGCGTTAAATGCTGCAAATGTAAATCAATCAAAAGTCTGCACAAATGAGTCTCAGTTAGCAGATGTTTCTATACGCATAAATCCTACAAAACTTGTTGAGGCCTCGGAATTATTTCCGAATATGGAACCGGTAGGCTGGTGTAAAGATGCTTTCTTTCTAAAAGAGAGGCAGCAGTTTACTTTAGATCCGCTTTTTCATGCAGGAGCTTACTATGTTCAGGATTCTTCCAGTATGTTTCCGGAGTTGTTGCAAAACAAAATAAAGGAGGCTATAAGAGCAGGAAATGGTGCTGTTTTGGATTTATGTGCGAGCCCCGGCGGTAAATCTACCCATCTGATATCCATGTTATCCAGATTGCAGACAAAAGAGGAGGGCGAAAAGTATTCTGAAATAGAACCGCTTATAGTTTGTAATGAAGTGGTAATCAGGAGAGTGCCACCGTTGTGCGATAATATTGCAAAATGGGGGGCGGCAAATGTTGTAGTAACCAATACATCTGCGGCACATTTAGGTAGCTTGACCGGCTTATTCGATGTTATACTTGCCGATGTGCCTTGTTCCGGCGAAGGAATGTTCAGAAAGAGTGCAGATGCTGTATCGCTTTGGAGCAGAAAGGGGGTGGAAGAATGTGCTGCTCTGCAACGGTCTATAATCAGCGATATTTGGCCGTCGCTTAGGAGCGGAGGGCTTCTGATTTATTCTACATGCACTTACAATCATATTGAGAATGGAGATAATGTAAGGTTTATAGCAGAGGAATTAGGGGCTGAGTTGATATCGCTTGAGGATGATATTATTACGCCAGAAGGGGGGAGTATTAAGAATTGGTTAGAAAAAAACGGAGTATTGTGCTTATCGCATGGTTATCAGTTTGTTCCCGGGCTTGTTAGAGGAGAGGGACAGTTTTTTGCCGTCCTCAGAAAGCGGAGTGCTAATTCCGGCATATCAAGCCTTTCTGTTAATGCCACAAAAACCGTTCAATCAAGAAAAACATTCGTTCCTAAGTCCGTAAGAAAGAAACAAATAAACTCAAATCGGTCTGCTTGCCAAAGAGTAAATGGCGCCGCTGAGATTGCTTGCAAGACTCATACTTCTGTTGGTGTTATGTACTATGGCAATCCGGATATGAATTTTTTCTTTGAGAAGTCTTCGGGTACGATTTATATGCTCCCTGAAAATAAGGAGCTTAGGACTAAAATGCTGAATATTGTAGCAGTTCTTTCCGAGGCTAATCCTCAGGCATATAAGACTGTGCGCGAGGGTAGAGATGGAGGGATAGGTTCTACAGTAAAGATGTTGGGCGTGAGAGTGGGTACTGTAAAAGCAGGAAAAATAGTTCCGGATGCAGATTTTGCATTGAGCAGTTATCTTGCCATGTGTTCCCAAGATAAGAATCAGTGGGCTATTTGTGCTGATTTACAAGATGTTAAAACTTTGCAACGGACTAAGTTTGAACTCTCTTTTGCGTGTGTGCATATAGATAGAGATACAGCTCTTTCTTTTTTATCTAAGGATAATATAGCCCCGCAGCCAGATTGGCCACGGGGCTACATTCTATTAAAATATCGTTCGCTTGGTTTAGGGTTTATAAACAATCTGGGAACCAGATGTAATAACCTTTATCCCTTGATGCGGCGCATTTTAAAGATTCCGCCTAAAACATATAATCCCAAGCAGGAAGCATCACCGGCTTCTGATTTAACGATTTGAGCGCTTTGTTATCCAGATACTTACGATTGATTACTATACGGAACATGTATTCATCAAACCACTTGTCTGTAAAGATCAGATAACCTCCCTTACCAGACTGTGCGCCCCAGCTGTTTTCAAACTTCCACTTTAGAGGTTTGTCGTTCTCATCTGTATCTACAGCCACAATTAACATAGCGTGAGAAGAACCGCTCTGACGGGTGAGTATTCTGGCTTTCTTGTCCATATCTAAGTTAATGCCGAATAACTGGCCATAGTTGTAAATTCCCGGGGCCATATATCCTACACCGGCTGCAGTGTTGCTCTGTTTGCCTACATCGCAAGAGGCATACATAGGCTCACCATCTTTTATAGAGGCTATTGCAGCTTTCTTGATATCTTCGTTAGGCAAATTGAGATACTTCCAGTTTATACCTTCTATAGTATTGCGGTAGTTGTCTATCTCATAAATTTTGTAGTACTCTCTGGTAGGATCGTTCATAATCATAACATAATTTTCGGCATTGTAGTTACCCGGAACTATGCTTTTGTAGAATTCTTTAGGAGTGGTTTTTATGGTCTGAATCTTACCGTCTGTATCTCTGAATTTCCAAGTAAATTCTGTAGGAGGTTCTCCTAAACATATAGCAAGTACTCTGTAAATATCTTTCAGGGTAGCCATTTTTACTTTTTGAGCGTTAGCGTAAGGGTCTCCCATGCTGCCGCTGTGCATTACAATCTTTGCATCTTCATAAATTTTGCGGATTTCGTAGCCGCCTTTGCGAAGTCTTTCATTAACTATGCTTAGGAACTGACTTGTAGCATTGCTGTGTTCGGTTTCTGGCATAACTTCAGCAGGTACAACGCCATATTTTTCTCCTATGTTGTAGAAGAGATTCCAAACACCGCCATCTCCTACAGGATACTGGAACAGATTATCTACGGCTCTG
>ONYJ01000136.1 GCA_900322025.1 uncultured Bacteroidales bacterium
GAATCTTTGGCTGCTTACCTTCATAAGGAAAAAGATTCCGGAGCGGTGATTTATCCTCCGGGGTCTCTTATTTTCAATGCTTTCTATCTAACCCCCTTCAGCAATGTAAAGGTAGTTATTCTGGGGCAAGACCCCTACCACAATCCGGGGCAAGCTCACGGATTAAGTTTTTCTGTACCTGAGTCTGTGGCTCTGCCTCCCTCGCTAAAGAATATTTACAAAGAAATAGAAAGCGATTTAGGCATTAGCCTTAAAGGTAAAAGCGGTAACCTTGAGGGGTGGGCTAAACAGGGAGTATTTCTGCTAAACGCCATACTAACCGTAAGAGCCAACTCTCCTGCCTCGCATAGTAAAATAGGCTGGGCTACTTTTACAGATAGCGTAATCAAAACAATATCAGACAATAAGTCTGGAGTAGTCTTTATGCTGTGGGGGAACTTTGCCAAAAGCAAAAAAGCCTTGATAGACACCTCTAAGCATCTGGTGCTCGAAGCTGCTCATCCATCCCCTTTGGCTGGCGGTGCTTTCTTTGGATGCAAACACTTTTCGCAGTGCAACTCATATCTACAGCAAACAGGCTGTACGCCGGTAGATTGGAGCCGATGAAAAACTCTCGATTATTTGAACATTTTATTTTTTCGTACATTTACGCTGAATTTGTAAAAGATTTAAGATGCGCACAGCTATTTTTCCGGGTTCTTTTGACCCTTTTACTGCCGGACATCTGGATGTATTGGATTCTGCACTAAAACTGTTTGATAAAGTGATAGTTGCTGTTGGCTACAACAGCAATAAGGCAAGAAGCGGCTTCTTTCCAGTAGATATAAGAATGAAAATCATAAAAGATTCCGTAAAACAATACGGAAAAAAAGTAGATGTATGCTGCTATAAAGAACTCACGATAGAACTCTGTCATAAACTGGGGGTAAACTTTATAGTAAGAGGTTTGCGCACCACTACAGACTTTGAGTTTGAAGGAGTTATTGCACAGGCCAACAGAGTTATGGATCCCGAGATTGTTACCGTTTATGTGCAAGCAAGCCACCATTTCTCTTTCATTTCCTCTACAGTTGTAAGAGATGTGTTGATTCACAATGGAGATGCTACTCCATTTATGCCTGAAGGCGTTGATTTGAAGAAATATATCAAAGCCAAAAAAGAAAACTCTTAACAATGCCGGAAGAAGAATATATTTCTGAGAGCAAAAACAGAAGAACATTCATGGCGATTCTTCTGCTACTCCTGACATCTGCCACCCTATTCGCTCAAAAAGGAGTCTATGATATACGCATAGACCTCAGCCGTATAGGCTCTAAAAGTCTGCCAAGCGGCAGTGTGGTTTATATGGGCAAATACATCTTCGACTCTAAAAACAGTATGCGGGTAATAGACTCTGCGCGTGTAGATAAAAAAGGTGTAGCAAGGTTCAAAGGATACACATATCCCCTGAATTTAGACAGAGAACAGAAAGACATATTTACAGCCGGGCAATATATTATTTATCAGCGGAATAATACCACTAACGATGTTCTTTTCAGTACAGATTTCTTTTACTCCGATTCGGAGGGAAAAAATTTCAAAGAGAAGGTGAAATACCACGGAGAAGGTGTTTGGAGCAGAATAAAACCATGGAGCGATAAGTACGGCCCCGAGAATGAGTTAGCCTTTGAGATTCAACGATTGAGCCGACAAGGTACTACAGACTTCAAACATCTCAATAAGAGAGCTCTTAAAGCAACCCCCAATTCTCTAACTGGAACGCTATTGCGATTTCTCACCAATCCAGACTATACCAGCGACAAACTCGCAGACTTAGCTGATGAAAGGTTGTATTATACTAATTTTGGATTAGTTGAACTATACAGATTTCTAAGCGGTTTTTCTACCTCATCAGAAAACGCCAGAAACACAGCAATAGATTATCTGCTTAAAAACGAATTTCTTACGCATCAAAAACTAAAGGCTGCCTTTGCTATGCATTGCTTCCGTTATTTCTCTTCTACACCCGTAATGGGCTGCGAAGGGAGTGCTGTATATGTAGCAGAGAAATACATTTTGGGCAATGAAGCTATCTCCTCTTCAGATATGGCAGAGATTGCCTACTATGTTACACTCAACAAAGGCACTCTCATAGGCAGCAAAGCTCCAACGCTCAACCTAAAAGACACTTCAGAAAACTTACGAAGTATAGAGGAGATGATGGGAGAGTATTCTGTAATTTATTTTTATTCAGATGATTGCCTACACTGCAAAACCGAAACACCCCTATTTGTAGATTTTCTAAACAACTATAGACACTCTCCCCTAAATGTTTTTACCGTATATACCGGCACCAATAAGTTGGCTTGGCAGGCGTATATAGAAAAACAATTCAATACTGTTAATCCTTTTATAAACTGGATTCATACAGCAGATTTGAACAGAGAGAGCAACTTTCCGGTAGATTACGGCATTATAAGCACCCCTAAAATGCTGCTGTTAGACAACGGACTTAGAATAATAGGCAGAGGTATTCTAACTTCTACGCTATCAAGTATCCTCGAAAACGAGAATGAAAAAATAAAAAAACAATTCCAATACTTGTCTGTTATTTTTCCGGATGAGGCCTCTTTCTCAGACTCAACAGAAATCATTACAAGAAAGGCAGCAATAGACAAGATATACGAAAGTGCAGGCAGCGATATCAAATACCGCAACAACCTTCTCAGGCAAACATATCTGTACTTGTTTTCTTCTGATTTTTACCCTAATCAGGAGGCTGCAGCCTATGTTGGCAGCAAATACATCTGCCCAAACAGCCAGACTTTTGACGATACTGTGTTTGTATCCAATGTATGCAGAGCCGTAGCCGCTTTCAATAAAAATAAGCTCAATACCCAAGCTGCAGACTTGCAGCTTTCAGACATTGCTGGCAATCCGGCAGATCTCTTATATCCAGCCGATAAATACAAGGTGCTGATCTTTTATAAAACCACTTGCGGCGTTTGCAGCACAATTTCTGCAGATCTTGTTCGGCTATGGAAAAAGTACAGAGAAAAGATTGCCTTTACCGGCATTTATGTAGGACAAGACCTTCAGGCTTGGCGAAAGTTTGTTCTGGAAAACAAAATGGAATTCCGGCAATTATACGATAAAGAAAATTTAGCAGGTTTACAGGTGGCGTATGATGTAGAAACGGTACCGCATATTTACCTAATTTCGCCAGATAATATCGTAGAAGCCAAGGATATAGGTATTGCCGATCTCGAAAAATTACTTGAAATTCTGACTATCCAATAACAAGAAATATATGCTTACAGGAAAGTATCTGGCATTTTACAAGGCTCTTGTGAAACTTATCCCTAAAGAAAGAATGTTTCACGATCCTCTATCTACCTTAGCTTATGGTACAGATGCCTCTTTCTATAGGTTGGTACCAAAGCTGGTAGTTATGGCATACTCGGTTGGCGAGGTTAGAGAAATCCTAATTACTGCCAATAAGATGGAGATTCCGGTAACTTTCAGAGCTGCCGGCACATCGCTGAGCGGACAAGCATTATCCGATTCTGTGCTCGTTGTTGCCACACAC
>ONYJ01000196.1 GCA_900322025.1 uncultured Bacteroidales bacterium
AACGATATCAGCGTTGCTATCGCAAGTGTTCTGGAGGCCGACTTGGCACTTTCAAACTGCCCTCCATACTCTATCATATAGCCCTCTGGAAGAGTAATTTTATCGGATACTCTGTCTTTTATATCCTTAACCACACTTGCCACATCGCGTCCGGAAACATTTGCAGAAACCACCAATTTTCGGTGCACGTTTTCTCTGGAAATGGTGTTCGGGCCTCCAACAGAAACTATCTGTGCCACAGCATCTAAAGGAACCTTATAGCCATTTTCTGTATCTATCATGGCCTTGCCAATATCATCAAATCTACTTGTGTATTCCTTGTCTAACTTTAGAATAAGATCAAAGCTACGAGTACCCTCATAGATATCTCCAATCTTCTCGCCGGAAAAAGCCATGTTTATAAAATTATTGAACTGCTCCATAGAAATACCATAGCGCGCAAGCATCATTCGGTTTGGCCTTATCTGCAACTGAGGCGTTTCTGTTTGCTGTTCTACAGATACATCCACCAGCCCCTCCACATCACCTACAGCATTCTTTATCTGATTGCCTATCATATACATACGGCTGATATCAGTACCAAATATTTTTATTGCAATTGCTGCTCTGGTGCCGGAAAGCATATGATCTATTCGGTGCCCTAAAGGCTGCCCTATAGTGGTGGCCACTCCCGGAATGGCAGCCAAGCATTCTCTCATGTGGTTAAATACTTGCTCGCGACTCCTTTTTTTGAGTGTGAACTGTACATCTATTTCTGCACTATTGGCAGATTGAGAATGTTCATCCAACTCTCCTCGGCCTGTTCTTCTTGCAGTAGCTGTAACTTCCGGTATTTTAAGTAGTTCTTGCTCTATAAGATTTCCTATATCGTTACTTACCTCAAGAGAAACTCCCGGAGTAGCCACAGCCGAAATAGTAGCAGAACCCTCGTTGAAATCCGGAAGAAAGCTTCTGCCCATAGAGAAAAACAGCACTACTGCCCCTATCAGCAAGCAAGCTGTTACTGCCAAAACTGAACGCCTGTAACCCAGTATTTTTTTTAGAGCTGATGAATAAATCTTTGTTAACCAAGATGTTATCTTTGATTCCTTTGCTCCCTTATCTAAGTAATCTTCCGAAGACAAAAGCATTCGGCACATAAGCGGGGTAAGTGTCATGGCTACAAGCAAAGACATAAACAAAGATATTATATAGGTAATACCCAAAGGTTTGAGCATTCTGCCCTCCATGCCAGAAAGAAAGAAGAGCGGAATAAAAGCCACCATAATGATGAAGGTGGCATTTAGAATAGAAGCCCTGATTTCCTTAGATGCTTCATACACCACCTCCATAGCCGAAGCTCGTTCTGCTGCCGGCTTTTGCCTATTATGTTTCAGGCGTTTATACACATTCTCCACATCTATTATTGCATCATCTACAAGCGAACCTATAGCAATACACATACCACCCAAAGTCATTGTATTTATATCCATACCCAAAAAGTGCATAACCACAAGAGTAGCCAACAAGGAGAGAGGTATGGCTATAACCGATATAACTGTTGTTCTAAAGCTGTTAAGAAAAATTACCAATACCAATATCACAAAAACAGCCCCTTCCAACAATGCTCTACCTACATTGTTTACAGATGTTTCTATAAAATCTGCCTGCCTAAAAATTTTGGTATCTATCCTCACATCGGCAGGCAAAGAGGCCTTAATGCTTTCGAGATTAGCTTCTATTCTTTCTGTAACCTCCAAAGTATTGATATTAGGTTGCTTAGAAACAGACAGAATTATTGCAGGAGTTGCATTTTGCGAGGCATAACCCATTTTTTGAGCCGGAGCTATAACTATATCTGCAACATCTGAAAGAACCACCGGAGCAGCACCGTTCATCTTTACAAATGTAGAGCCTAACTCCTCTATGTTACTCGTGCGGGCAACTCCCCTAAGAGCATATTCGTTACCAAAATCTCTAAGCACTCCGCCCGAAGAATTATGGCTTAAACTCCTGCCTGTGGCTTCGAGGTCTGCCATGGTTACTCCATACACCTCCATTCTGCGAGGATCTGCCAATATCTGATATTGCTTATAATCTCCCCCTATTGCAGTAACCTGCGAAACGCCACCGGTTGAAAGTATTGCAGGCTTTATAACCCAATCTGCAATAGTACGCAAATCCATCATGGAGGTAGAGTCGGATTGTAGTCCCACAAAAAGAATCTCTCCCATTACGCTAGACTGAGGGGCCAAAACCGGCATAACTCCTTCTGGTAACGATTCCGCCAAAGAAACCATTTTTTCGCTGATAATCTGGCGTGCCTTAAACACATCCATCCCCCAATCGAACTCGGCCCATACAAATGAATACCCAAATGTAGAAGCGCTACGCACTCTGCGCACATTTGTAGCTCCGTTTACAGCTGTTTCTATTGGAAAGGTTACGAGAGTTTCTATCTCCTCTGCCGCCATACCAGGCACTTCGCTCATAACCACCACGGTAGGAGCAGTTAAATCTGGAAAAACATCTACATCCATCTGCTTAGACGAGTAAATGCCGCCTATAACTAAAAGAACCGCACCTAACAGAATTGGAAACTTGTTTTTAAGCGAGAACCGAATCAAAGAATTTATAATATTCATAATTCTGCCCTCCTAATGAACGTGCCCCGAATGAGTATCAAGAGTTCCGGCAGCCTGAGAAAGTTTTACCATAACAGCCCCCTTTCCAACAACTCTATCGCCTTCCGAAATACCGGAAAGTATTTCTCTACGATTGCCATCGGTACCTCCGAGCCTAACCTCTCTCTTTTCAAACAATTCCGGTGTAAGTTGCACAAAAACAAAGTAGTTACCCATTTCTTCCACAATACTTTCTTCCGGAACTGTAATTCCATATCTCCCCTCCCCAGACTTAATAAACATCTCTACAAAAGTTCCGGGAAGTAGTTGCTTATTGGCTTTTATCTTAAATGTTACCGGAATAAGGGCAGAATTTGCTCCTATACTCTTTCCATAAGACAGCATAGAACCATCAAGTTCCTCCAAAGACACTACTTGCCCCGATGGCATTTTTATATTGGCAGAGGAAAAGGTTTGAAGGGCCTCATAGAACTTTGGCTGAAGTTCCGCCTTCAGATACAGATTTCCTCCTTTTGATATAGACATTACACTTTGTCCCGTTTGCACAAACTCGCCGCTACGCACTGTAAGAGAAGTTACATAACCTCCAAATGGGGCGGCTACCCTCTGTTTTCCTGAAGAATAATTTCTTCTAAGATTATCGTATCTTGCTTTTGCGTTCTCATAATTTCTCTTTGCTTCCATTAGATCAGCTTCAGACACAATCTTATCTTGGCTCAATGCAGCTTTCCTTTCATATTCGTTTTTAGCCAGATTATAATCGCTCTCGGCCTGACTCGCCATTACCGCAATGTTGCCATCGTCTTTCAGAGAGCTGTTGTCTATGGCAAAGAGTATTTGTCCGGCACCCACCTGCCTGCCTTCTACAATGGCATCTGAGGCAAATGTAACCACTCCTGCCACCGGAGCTGTTATTACCGCTTCATCTCCAACAGAAGGCAACACCTGCGCCATAGTTTTTACAACCCTATTTACCTGCCCGCTCTTGCACTCTTCTGTAGAAAAATTTACTTTCCAGCTCTGTTCCTTTGGAAATGTTATTGCGTTAGTATTGCTGATTTCAGCCTCCTCCACTGCCTCATGTGCAGAATGTCCATCTGCAAATACCGTAACATTAACAGCAGGCTTATCTCCATAGTTTATTGTCAGCAAGCCTTCGCCTGCCACAGCCGGTTCAAATTCAAATTCATATATTCCGGATGAAAGCATCTCTGCCTCACTTTCTTCACTCGCCTGTCCTATTGTTAATGTAGCCTTTAATTGCTCAACTTCAACCGGCTTAAAGTCAGAAAGAGAAGTCAGATGAACTATCACATGAGAGTGCCTGCCCCTTACCATAGGGTCGGCCTCTGCAAAAAGTTCATAACTATCTGAATATGCTGTATATATAAATGAATGATGATGCTCGTCGGTTTCTTCGTGATGATGATGGCAGCCTGCCAGCAAAATAGCAGACAGTATGATAAAAATCAAATATCTCAATTGCATTGGTTTGTATTTATAGTTTTCTAATTATTAATAATTTCGGGAGTTGTGCAACCCCCTCTAAACTAATAAGTATTATAGAAAAACTAACAAACCGGAGGAGCACGAAGCCCAAACGGCAATACAATTATTTTAGAAACAAAACAACAGTCTTGCCCTCTGTATAAAATACTGCAGCACCCTGTAGGAGTCTCTATCTGGCAGATAGGGTTTGTAATGTGCAGGGCTTGCAATATATCGTTGTTGAGAGTCTGATAACTCCGTGCGAGAAAAAGATCTGCCTCAGCAATAAAACAACTTTCCGGCGAGGTGGCTCCTGCTTCTTCAAGAGGGCACTCGCTTGCTTCTGCATCATGATGAGTTTCTTGGGAAATAGTGTGTAGAACTACAGTAGCCTCTCCATGTTGATGATGCGGCACTAAAACATGCACCATTAAGGCTATGTCTGCCACTAACAAAAAAACTATAGAGAGAAGCCTTTTCATTGCAGGG
>ONYJ01000137.1 GCA_900322025.1 uncultured Bacteroidales bacterium
CGTAGCGGAAGACAAGTGGTATTCTTATTGGTTAGAGAATAGGATTTTTCATTCAACTCCCGATGAAAGAAAGCCTTATTCCATAGTAATACCTCCTCCAAATGTAACCGGAGTTCTTCATATGGGCCACATGATGAACAATACTCTTCAAGTTGTACTTGTTCGCCGAGCCAGAATGTTAGGAAAGAATGCCTGCTGGGTACCGGGCACAGACCATGCCTCAATAGCTACGGAAACAAAGGTGGTAGCACGCCTTAAAGAGCGTGGAATAGAAAAATCTGCACTTACCAGAGAGCAGTTTCTTGAAGAAGCATGGAAGTGGAAAGAAGAACACGGGGGTATCATATTGGAGCAATTGAAGAAATTAGGAGCTTCTTGCGATTGGGACCGCACTCGCTTTACCATGGAACCCGAATTAAGCGAAGCGGTTATAAATACATTTGTGTATTTTTATAACAAAGGCTTAATATACAGGGGAGTTAGAATGGTAAACTGGGACCCTGTAGGAAAAACAGCTGTAAGCGATGAAGAAGTTATACACAAAGAAACCAAGAGCCACCTGTATTATCTGCGCTACTTTATCAGCGATTCCGGCAAACCATCTAAGGATTATATTGTTATAGCAACAACACGTCCAGAAACCATAATGGCAGATGCCGCCGTGTGTATAAATCCAAACGATGAACGATACCATCATCTGAAAGGGAAGAAAATTCTGATACCGCTGATAAATAAAGAAATCAGTATCATAGAAGACGATTATGTAGCCATGGATTTTGGAACCGGCTGCCTCAAAGTTACTCCGGCTCACGATATAAATGATTACGAAATAGGATTGCGGCATCATTTGCCGGTACTTGATATAATAGACGATAACGGCTGCTTGAACGAAAAGGCGCAGATTCTTGTAGGCATGGAGAGATTTCAGGCCAGAAAGAAGATTGTAAAAATGCTGGAGGAGGCCGGTCATATAGAGAAAATAGAAGATTATATATCGCCGGTAGGCCATTCGGAAAGAACAGATGCAGTTATAGAACCTAAATTGAGCTTGCAGTGGTTCTTAAAAATGGAAGACCTTGCCAAGAAAGCCCTTGCGAGTGTAGAAGAAGGCAGGGTTAAACTTATACCTGACAGGTTCAGCAACACATATAAGCATTGGATGGAAACGGTAAGAGATTGGTGTATATCTCGCCAACTATGGTGGGGACAGCAGATACCTGCATACTACACTCCGGATGGACAATGCTTTGTAGCGGCCACAAAAGAAGCAGCCTTTGAACTGGCTAAGTTGAAGAGCCCAAGTTTAAAAATTGAGGAGTTGCGGCAAGATGAAGATGTACTTGATACTTGGTTTTCCTCTTGGCTGTGGCCTATATCTGTATTCGACCCTAAGAAGCCCGGTTTTCCTGATAAGGCTTCAAATGCCGAACTAACTTATTACTATCCTACTAACGATTTGGTAACGGCGCCGGATATACTTTTCTTCTGGGTAGCCAGAATGATTATGGCCGGAAACGAATTTTTGGGTAAGGAACCTTTTTCTAATGTATATCTTACAGGTATAGTGAGAGATAAGTTAGGCAGAAAAATGTCTAAGACATTAGGGAATTCTCCGGATCCTTTATTGCTGATTAAACAATATGGTGCAGACGCCGTGAGAATTGGCATGCTTTTGTGTTCATCTGCCGGCAATGATATCTTCTTTGATGAATCGCAGGTTGAACAAGGAAGGAATTTCTGTAATAAAATATGGAATGCCTTCAGACTGATAAAGGGCTGGGAAGTAGATACAGAAGCAAAGCCGGCGGAAGCGGCTTCAAAAGCAGTGGAATGGTTTGATAATCTCATAAATAAATCTATCGAGATTATAGAAGACCATTATTCAAAATTCAGGATATCAGACGCAACCATGACAATCTATAAACTGTTCTGGGACGACTTTTGCGCTTGGTACTTGGAAGCTGTAAAGCCTTCTTATGGACAGAAGATAGACAAAATTACTTACGACAAGACCATAGGATATTTTGATACTTTGTTGAAGCTGTTGCATCCATTGATGCCTTTTATAACAGAGGAGCTATGGCATAATATAGCCGAAAGAAAAGAAGGTGCCACTATTATGTTAGAAAAGATGCCGGCAACGGCACAGTTTAGCAGCACTGTATTATCTGATTTTGAGGTAGTAAGAGGTTGTGTTGCTGCTATTAGAAATATACGACAGAGTAGGCAAATTTCTCCTAAGCAAACACTTGAACTTCTTGTGCGGGAGCCTTTTGAAACTAAATTTGGTGCTCTTATCGCCAAGTTGGCTAACATTTCAAAGTTTACTGCAGTAGGTAAGTTTGATGCAGACACAACAGGTGTGAGCTTTATAGTGGGTACCACAGAGTTCTTTGTGCCTATAGCAGTGGATACACAGGCAGAAATAGCAAAGATTACAGCCGAAATAGAACGCTATAACGGCTTTTTGGCCTCAGTGAGAAAGAAACTCTCTAACGAGAAATTTGTTTCCAGTGCTCCTAAAGCAGTTGTAGATCTGGAAAGAAAGAAAGAAAGCGATGCTACAGAAAAGTTAAAGACGCTGAATGAACTCCTTCAAAGGATTAAGTAACAAACAAGTAGAAGAAAGTCGCCGAAAATTCGGTGCCAACACCCTCACTCCCCCAAAAAGAGAGAGCTGGTGGCTTTTGTTGTTAAGTAAATTCAAAGATCCGCTGATAATAGTATTGAGCATAGCGGCCCTAATATCTGTCGTAATTTCATTGTCTTTTGGCAGAGGCTCATTATTAGAAAGTTCGGGAATAATTTTAGCAATAATACTTGCCACGCTTGTTTCTTTTATCAACGAGTGGAAGGCGGGTAAAGAATTTGATATCCTCAACAAAATTAACGATGAATCTCTTGTTAAAGTCATAAGGACAGATGATACGGGAAATTCTAAGGTTACACAGGTATCAAAGTCTGATATTGTAGTTGGAGACTATGTGATTCTTCAGATAGGCGATGAAGTACCTGCAGATGGGAAAGTTGTAGAAGCAGTTGATTTGAAGATAGATGAATCGAGTTTGAATGGCGAGTCCAAGCCTTCCTCAAAAACCGCAACGCATGTGGAAACATACTCCACAGCTTATTCTCCTAACAAACTTTATAGGGGCACAGCAGTGAGTTTGGGAGAAGGTGTTATGTGCGTAGAAGCTGTAGGAGATGCTACAGAAATAGGCAAAACGGCGCGTAGTGCAAGCGAGGTTACAGGTGTTGTAACTCCCTTATCAAAACAACTTGGCAAGCTTGGGGCTAACATTGGCAAAATAGGAGTGAGTGTTTCTATATTGGTGTTTATAGCGTTGTTCGTTTATGAGTGGCACCACGGCGGCATATCACTTTCTACTCAGGAAGGGTTGAGTCAAATTATCACTATGTTTATGTTTGTGGTTACACTCATAGTGATGGCCGTACCGGAGGGTTTGCCTATGAGCATATCTTTGGCTCTGGCATATAGTATGCGCAAGATGACTTCGCAGAACACCCTTGTCAGAAAGATGCACGCTTGTGAAACAATGGGGGCGGCTACAGTTATTTGTACAGACAAAACAGGTACACTTACCCAAAACAAGATGAAGGTGGCATATTGTACATTCTCTAAGGCCGATGAGTTTGCAAAAGCTGCCAGTGTTAATTCTACTGCATATTTAGATGGTACTAATGTAATAGGCAACAATACCGAGGGAGCTTTGTTACTCCATATGAAAGACCTTGGATATACATATACAGATGTAAGGCAGGCCTATACAGTATTGGAGAGAATACCCTTCTCATCTTCTCTGAAATATATGGCAACGGCTGTAGCCGGAGGCGAGGGTAAGGCAATTTATGTAAAAGGTTCGCCTGAAACAATATTAACCTTCTGTACTTTGCCTTCTGAGCAAGTTGCTGAACAGTTGAAACAGATTTCTGCTTATCAGCAAAGAGGAATGCGTTGCATAGCTTTTTGTCATAGGCAATTCAATACCTATGAGGGGAAGCTTTCCGACAATTTGTCTGCCATGCAGTATGATGGTTTTGTGGCAATTGAAGACCCTGTGAGAGAAGATGTGCCTGCTGCCATAAAGAAATGTGAGGAAGCCGGCATCGCCATAAAAATCATAACAGGAGATAATACATTAACGGCCATTGAAATAGCGCGTCAATCTACCTTATGGAAAGAGTCGGATACTATAGAAAAGAACTCTATTACCGGGCCGGAATTTTCTGCCATGTCTGACGAACAGCTCCTGAGCAGGATTCCTGATATTAAAGTTATGTCCAGAGCAAAGCCAGAAGATAAGATGCGCTTGGTTAAGTTATTGGAGCAGATGGGAGAAGTGGTGGCCGTTACCGGTGATGGAACAAACGATGCTCCTGCCTTAAATTATGCTAATGTAGGTTTAAGTATGGGTAGCGGAACATCTGTGGCCAAAGAAAGTTCTGATATAATAATACTCGACGATTCTTTTTCTACAGTGGTTTCTGCCGTAGAATGGGGTAGAAGTATTTATCGTAATATTCAGCGATTTATATATTTTCAACTGTCGGTTAATGTAGCTGCTTTACTTACCGCAATAGCAGGTCCGCTTGTGCTGAAAGAGGAATATCCTCTTACAATAATCCAGATACTATGGATTAACCTCATAATGGATACACTGGCCGCTATAGCCTTGGCTTCTGAACCTAAAGATCCGAAAGTAATGAAAGATGCTCCGCGAGCTATAGGAGACTCCATAATTACTTGGGATATGGGAATTAAGATACTGGTAACCGGAGTGGGGATGTTTCTTGCTGCTATTCTCTATATGTTTATAGACCGCCATTCCCCCGGCAGCCCCGGCTATTCTAAATTTCTGTGTATCTTCTTTACAGGCTTTGTCATGATGCAAATGTGGAATTTGCTGAATGCAAGGGTAATGGGTACTGATAGATGGTTCTTCTCCAGAATATTCTCCAATAAGAACTTTATAGCAGTGTTCTTGTTGATTTTCTTATTACAGGTTCTCATTGTAGAAATTATGTCGGGTGAGCTTTTTAGAACAGTACAGCTCGATTTTCTCGTATGGCTGAAAATTATTCTGCTAACCTCCTTTGTTCTCATTCTTGGACAAGCCTTGAGATTATTGAAAAAACATAAATAATACAATGAAAACTCTTCTTTTATTCGGTTCTCTTGGATGGGGTGAGATTCTAATAATTCTTTTAATTATCCTCTTGCTGTTGTCCTTACCTCTCATATTTGTTATACTTGCCTTGAGATTATTGAAAAAACATAAGAACCAAAATCCTATAGAATAATGTATGTATCTGAATATAAGTTGGATGTTAGGTATTATGAAACAGATACCATGGGCATAGTACATCACTCAAATTATGTCCGTTTCTTTGAGTGCGGCAGAAATGCCATGATGAAAGAATTGGGAATGCCCATAGAATATATGGAAACGCAGCATATAATGTTGCCGGTGGTGAGTTTGGATATACATTATAAACATCCGTCAAAAATGGGCGATACTCTAACCATTATCACAGCAGTAGAAAAAATGCCGCAGGCTAAGGTTACCATGAATCAGAAAATTGTTAATCAGCACGGAACATTGGTTTGCTATGGAACTGTAGTGGTATGCTTCATCGATTCAGAAACCAGACTTCCGGTAAGAACGCCAAAGTTTTTCCAAGATAAAATAGCTCCTTATTTTCTGTAAACGAGTGCCTATGTTTTGAGGAAAAAGGTTAAATTTGCACAACGGAGAAAACAACAAAAACTATAATACAATGAAAACTCTTCTTTTATTCGGTTCTCTTGGATGGGGTGAGATTCTAATAATTCTTCTAATTATCCTCTTGCTGTTTGGCGGAAGAAAGATTCCGGAACTCATGAGAGGCATAGGCCGGGGAATCAAGAGCTTTAAGGAAGGAGTCAAGGGCGTTGAGAACGATCTTAAAGACGAAGAACTTAACAATACCGTTAAGAATATCAAGAAAGATATAGAAAATTAAATCTTCTTCCCTTGAGCGAGAAGAGCATGACATTCTGGGAGCATTTGGATGAGCTGAGGAAAGTTCTGTTCCGTTCGGCCATTGTTCTTGTGGTTGTGGCACTCGCCCTTTTCTTGTTCAAGGATTTTATGTTTTCCATAGTATTTGCACCCTCCGATGGCAATTTTGTGCTATACAGGTTTGCCGATTATCTATTGGGGCTTATGGGTAGGCCTGCACTTGAACCGTTCAAGTTAAGCCTGATAAACATAGACTTACCAGCACAGTTTTTCATTCATATCAGCACCTCTTTTTATTTTGCGTTGGTTGCCTGTACTCCTTTTATACTCCATCAGTTGTGGACATTTGTAAGCCCCGCATTATATCCGCGTGAAAAGAGGGCGGCAGTAAAGGCTTTTACACTGGCAGCCTTTTTCTTCTATCTCGGTGTATTGGTAGGATATTTTCTTCTTTTCCCTCTTACCCTTAGGTTTTTAGGAACATATCAGGTAATGGAGGAGGTGGCTAACCAGATATCTCTAAAATCATATATATCTACCTTTTTCTCCTTGATACTTATTATGGGGGTGGTGTTTGAACTTCCGGTAGTGACTGCGCTACTCTCAAAATTCGGCCTGATATATAGGCATACTCTCCAAAAGTATCGCCGACACGCTTTTGTAGTGTTACTGATTATAGCAGCTATAATTACACCTACAGGCGATCCGTTTACCCTCATGGCGGTTGGGCTGCCACTTTATGCCCTTTATGAAGTAAGTATAATGATGTGCAGACGCAGAAGGCCGGAAACAGAAGCAGATTAGGAAATATAGATGGTAAAAAAACATAAGATTTAGCGAAATGTGTAGGGTTTGTGAGAAATGTGTGGCTACAAGGATTGGAGAACTTTAATCACAAAAGATGCAGGCAAGATTTTAGAACTTAAAGTTTAGAGGTGAGTGATTGGCAATTAGAGATTAGGAAGTAAAGATTAAAGAGTAAGAGAAGAGAAAAGAAAAGAGAAAAGAGAAAAGCAAGAGAAAAGAAAGAGAAAAGAAAGAGAAAAGAAAGAGAAAAGAAAGAGAAAAGAAAGAGAAAA
>ONYJ01000138.1 GCA_900322025.1 uncultured Bacteroidales bacterium
GATAAGTTTGGTGATAATGGGTTGATATGTGTAGTTATTATGAAAGAGGTGGATAGTGATACATTGTTTATAGACACTTGGTTGATGAGTTGTAGGGTTTTGAAGCGAGGGATGGAGAACTTTACTTTGAACACAATTGTAAAACGTGCTAAAGCGGCGGGCTATAAGCGTATAGTAGGAGAATACATTTCTACCGCCAAGAATAAGATGGTAGAAGAACATTATCCATCTCTCGGTTTTTCTAAAATCAATGGCGAGCAAACTGCTAAATATGAGTTAATGGTGGATCAATATCTACCTAAAGAGTGCTACATAGAAGAGAAACCTTTTTCAGAATAATTGACTTGCGTTTTTTAGTTAGAAATATATAATTATAAATTATGGAAAGAAATGAAGTATTCACTCGATTGAACAATATTTTTAGAGATGTTCTAGAGAATGAAGATATAGAACTTACAGACTCAACAATTGCGGAAGATATAGAAGAGTGGGATTCTTTGAGCCACATTCAGTTAGTCGTAGCAGTTGAAAAAAGTTTTGGAATAAAATTCACTTCACTCGAAATCATGAAGTGGAAAAATGTAGGGGAAATGGTTGACTCTATATTGGCTAAATAGTAGGACAATATGATTGTCAATTCTTTTAATTTTTTGTTTTTCTTTATAGTTGTTTTTCTCATCTATTATATTCCATGGATAAATAAAAATGGCAGGCGTCAGAATATTTGGCTTCTGATGGCTAGTTATTTTTTCTATGGGGTAATGGATTTGAAGATGTTAGGCTTACTAGCAGGGGTTACTGTCTTATATTATTATCTTGGTAAGTTGCTAAAGTATGAGATGGAACGGGGGAATGCTAGAGAGGCTTCAATCGTTAAGACTTCCGGAATTGTTGTTGGTGTTGGTATTTTATTGTATTTTAAATATTTAGACTTTTTCATCTCTTCTGCCGTAGAACTGCTCAATAGAATAGGCCTACATGTTTCTTGGACTGCCATGCATATCATTATGCCTATAGGTGTAAGCTTCTTTATCTTCAAGTTAATGAGCTATTTGCTTGAAATTCATCGTGAGAGAGTGCAGCCAGCGGACAGTTTGCTTGATTTTTCTGTTTATATAGCATTTTTCCCTACAATACTTTCTGGTCCTATTGATAGACCGAACAAATTTTTGCCTCAAATACAGAAACCACGCCGATTCAACTTTGATAAAGCTTTTGACGGATTGCAACAAATTCTTTGGGGAATGTTTACCAAGATGGTTGTAGCAGATAACCTTGATACAATTACTTCTGCAGCGTGGAATTTTAATACAAATAGTGGTGTATATATGTTTTTAGCAGCCCTTCTTACTCCGATTCAATTGTATGCAGACTTTGATGGTTACTCTAATATGGCAATTGGGGTTGCTAAAATTCTTGGATTAGATATTGCTAAAAATTTTAATCATCCGCTTTTGGCAAGAAATGTATCTGATTATTGGAGACGTTGGCATATGTCTTTAACTAGTTGGATTACAGATTATGTGTTTACACCGCTTAATATCAAATTCCGTAATTGGGGTAAAGTAGGTCTCATGTTGGCTATTACTATTAATCTGATAGTGATAGGTATGTGGCACGGTGCTAATTGGACTTATGTCTTATTTGGCCTATATCATAGTCTGCTCTTTATTCCTTTAGTGTTGTCTGATAGTTTTGGAAAGAATAAGAAGCTAAGAGCAGGAAGATTTGGTTTGCCATCTGGAAAGGATCTATTTATGATGATTCTGACATTCCTGTTTGTGGCTTTTGGGCAAATTATATTTTTTGCGCCAGACATAACATCTATCATAGATTATCTTGCAAATTTTAGTTGGCGAATTGGAAGCTTTATGCAAGGTTTTGAACAAATACGCCAGGTTGCTTTGGCTCTCTTATTTTCTTTAACTATAATTGTAATAGAGTGGCGAACTAGAGATAAAGAATATGCTATTCAAGCTAAAAGCAGAAGTTATGGTGATACTCTGACTAGATTTATGCTTCTGGATCTTATTATTGCAATTATTATTGCGAAATTTGGTATGAGTGCATCTCAGACTTTTGTTTATTTCAATTTTTAGGATTGTTATGAAAAGATACTTGTCTTTCTCTTTCTTATTTGTATTGTTGTATATTGGAATAATACTGTCTATAAGAATTCTTTGGGTATCTACTACTCCATATTTATTGAAAAAAGATTTTATTAAAAACGACGTTAATACCGTAGTTTTAGGGCCTTCACATTTGGAGTGTGCGTGGAATGATGCTATTATACCACATTCTTTAAACCTCTGTGCTTCTGGGAATAGCCTTGGAGCTTGTTATAATAAACTTAAATGGGTTGTGGAATATAACGAAAATAGCATAGATACGGTAGTGTTGGGGTGTGCCATAAACAATTTTTTATATGCAAAGGATGTTGATATAGATCCATATTATGAGGAGATTAATAGTAAACTTGATTACAAATCTTTTTTCAAATTGTTAAACCACAAATCATCTTTCTGGAAAATGTTGTTAACCTCTTTCCCTGTTTTTAACAGGGGAGGATTTAGAGGAGGATATAATTATTTAGTAAGGGACAAACTGGATCATCCCAATTTGTATGATGAAGTTAATAGAATTATGGCATTGGAAGAAAAAGAGGGAGAATTGTCAGAAGATTTTTTTAAGAAAAACTGTGCCTATCAGGTGTACTATTTGCGTAAAATACGCGATTATTGCAGAGAGAAAAATAAAATATTGGTAATAGTACATGCCCCATTATACAAAATACCAGATATGATTAGTGACTTTGGTTTTACTCGGCTTCTTTTATCAGAATTGGGCGATACACAGTTATTGGCGGATTATAGTAGAATGGTTTTGCCCGACACTAATTATTTTGGAGACTTGGAGCACCTTAACTATCGTGGTGCAGAATATTTTAGTCGTTATATAGCTGAACATGGGCTTGAAGCGCAGCAGATATCAGAGTATATACGATTAAAGTATAACAAATAAGAATGGGCTAGGCGCGCTACTTACAAAGGTTGATTTGGGATTTATTTTTATGGTAGTATAGAAATGAAAGGTGCTGATATACTCAAGTTTATATTTGCAACGAGGGTTGTAATAGTCTCGTTACTAACGGGTTTTATAGTTATTTTGCTTCCTGTGCTGTAAAAGTTCTTGTATGGCAGAGTTTATGTTCCCCGATAAGCTAAGGAAGCTTGGCGCAGCAAGTAGGGTAGGTTTAAAATGTGTTTAATGTAATGGTAATGAATAAGCATCGTTTTTATCTTGCTCTTACTTATAGTTATTTAGTGCGGATTTGATGTAAAGATTATGAGTATTAGCAGCATGATAGTTCTGATTAAAAGGATGTTTAGGGGTATTGCTTCTCCTTTTGTTAACAGATATATTTATCTAAAACAGAAATTGAGATGGCATGGTGTAGTGCGTTTTACTTCCAAAGTCAGAATATCTGATGATTCTATATTTGAAGGGGCTAACAGCATAAGCCCCAATACTTTCTTTCAAGGAAAAATGGGCTATGGCACTTATCTCGCAGGGAATTGTTACATTATCGCTGATATAGGTCGTTTTTGTTCAGTGGGAAATGGTGTCAGAACTATACATGGCACTCATCCCATAACTTCTCCTTTTGCAACAACATCGCCCGTTTTTTTCTCTTTACGCAAGCAAGCCATGTACACTTTTGCCAATGAGCAGCGTTTTGAAGAACTACTCCCCCCTGTTAGTATAGGAAATGATTGTTGGATAGGAGACAGAGCTATGATAATTGGTGGCTTAACAGTGGGTGATGGGGCTGTTGTTTTAGCGGGTGCTGTTGTTACTAAAAACGTTCCTCCTTATGCAATAGTAGGTGGTGTTCCTGCTAAAGTATTGAAATACAGATATGATGAGGATACTGTTAGTTGGCTGTTAAAATTGTCTTGGTGGAATAAACCTTTGGATTGGCTTAAGGAAAACAGTGCGTGTCTTTGTGATTTGGAAGACTTGAAGTCGGTTGTCCAAAGTAAACAGTCTGCCAATACTGAGGTATCATAAAATGTTTGAGACAGATGAATATTAGTGTTATAACTGTCAACAGAAATAACCTGTCTGGATTGAAGAAAACTATAGAAAGCGTAAGAGCTCAACGAGTTAAACCTTATGAGTTCATTGTAATAGATGGTGCTTCTACAGATGGAAGCTTTGCTTTGTTGCAGGAGTATTCTTCTTTGATAACTTATTCTGTAAGCGAGCCTGATGAAGGTATCTACAATGCTATGAATAAAGGTATTGCTGCTGCTAAAGGAGAGTATAGTATTTTCATGAACTCTGGAGACTGCTTTTGCAATGATGACGCAATCAGATTATTGTCTGAAACAGGCGCAACCCAAGATATAATTTGCGGTAATGCAGTTATCCTTGAGGATATTCCACGCAGAAAACAACCTCCCAAAGAAATTACTCTGAAATTTTTGTATAATCAGGCCTTATGCCATCAGAGTGTTCTTATCCGTACATCTCTTTTAAGAGCGGAACCTTATGATGAATCTCTAAAAATTGTGGCAGACCGTAAATTCTTCCTTAAGGCACTTGTTTTTAGTAACTGTTCCTATAAAGCTGTAGATGTAGATGTGGCAGATTATGACATTACAGGCTATAGTGCAAAGAATCGTTTTGCCTCTGAGCAAGAGTGGGAGAAGGTTCTTAGAGAGAC
>ONYJ01000165.1 GCA_900322025.1 uncultured Bacteroidales bacterium
CACCTATTAAAAAAAAGTAAAGATATGCCAAAATTAAAGACCAAGTCCAGTGCCAAAAAGCGTTTCGAGCTTACTGGCTCGGGTAAAGTTAAAAGGCGTCATGCCTACCATAGTCATATTCTGACTAAGAAATCAACCAAACGCAAGAGAAATCTTGCATATTCTGGTATTATTGCAGGCAGTGACGAAAAGAGAGTAAAGAGCTTAATACTCTCGTAGTTAACATTTTTTATTAACCGGTTGTCCAGCAGAGGAAGTCTCTTAAGGAGAAGAGCGCTGGCTTCCAAAAACAAGAAATTATGCCAAGAAGTGTAAATTCTGTAGCGTCAAAAGCAAGGCGCAAGAAAATTTTAAAGCAGACCAAAGGCAACTTTCATGCGAGAGCTAATGTTTATACGGTTGCCAAAAATACCTTAGAAAAGGGTTGGACTCACGCTTACAACGATCGTAAAGACAAAAAGAGAAATTACAGGGTTCTCTGGATTCAGAGAATAAATGCGGCTGTAAGAGCTTATGGTATGAACTATTCTCAGTTTATAGGCAAGCTTGCCAAGAGTAATGTGAATCTAAACCGTAAAGTTCTGGCCGACCTTGCAATGAACAACCCGCAGGCTTTTGAGAAAGTAGTAAAGTCTTTGGATTAATAGCCCATCGTAGATGAGTTTTTATCGGAACAAATGGTTTAAGTTTGCCCTTTGGGGAACTCTTTACATTTTGTGGGTAATATGGCTTGGAAATTACTGGTGGCTTTTGGGCTTGCCAGTAATTTTCGATTTATATATAACCAAAAAAGTAAAGTGGGCTTTCTGGCGGCGGAAGAAAAAGCGCGGTAACTTTACAGATACATTGCTCGATTGGCTGGATGCTTTTATTTTTGCAGTAGCGGCAGCCATGATAATCAAGATATTCTGGTTTGAGGCCTTTACCATTCCTTCTCCGTCTATGGAGAGTACACTTTATACAGGAGATTATCTGTTTGTATCTAAGGTGGCTTATGGTCCACAGGTTCCGCAGACTCCGGTGTCTGTGCCTCTTGTGCACAATACTATTTATAATCGAGAGTCTTATTCTACTGTAATTCAGAATAAGTATCGTAGGCTGAAAGGTTTTGGAAAGGTTAAGAGAAACGATATTGTGGTTTTTTCTTTCCCTCACGGCGATACGGTGCTAAAGGGGATGCCACAGGCTGATTATTATCAGTTGGTGCGTCTGGCCGGAGAAGACAGGGCCTCGGTTATACAGAAGTTCGGGCCGGTTGTAGTGCGTCCTAAGGATAAGAAAGACAACTATGTTAAAAGGTGTGTGGCTATTCCGGGCGACACTTTGCAGATAATAAATGGGGATATTTTTGTAAACAGAAACAAGGAGCCGGAGAGAAAAACTCTGCAAAAATCTTATTCTGTGATAACAAAGGGCGATCCTGTTAATCATGTAGTTCTGGAGGATCTGCAGATTAACCCTAATGAAGTTTTTTTTGATCCTTCCTTGCCCGGTTATCCTGATATAAACCTCAATACTACTCAGGTTGAAGCTATTACCCGCCTGCCTATAGTGCTCAAAGCGGAGGCAAACATAGATGTCTATCCACCGGATTATCCAGACTCGCCTTTAATGCTATTCCCTTTTGACACACTAAGGCATTGGACAAGAGATAATTTTGGGCCGATATGGATTCCTGCAAAGGGAACTACCGTTCAGTTAGATGCAACTTCGTTACCATTATATCGCAGGATAATTACTTCTTATGAGGATAATATTTTGGAAGAAAAGGAGGGTAAGATTTATATCAACGGGGCGGAAACAACAACCTATACCTTTAAGCAAGATTACTACTGGATGATGGGAGATAACAGACATAATTCTTTGGATTCCAGATACTGGGGCTTTGTTCCGGAGAATCACATAGTAGGAACTCCTTTCTTGGTTTGGTTTTCTAAAGACAACTACCGTGGTTTTCCTTCGGGTATAAGGTGGAACAGAATATTTAAGTTTGTGAGAAACATTTAATTTGGGATTTAGAAAATAATTTCTCATATTTGCAGCCCGAATTCGAAAGTACGAATGAGGTTAGAATAGAAATTAAAATAATAAAATATACAGTTATGGCAAGGGTTTGTCAAGTTACAGGTAAAAAGAGAATGATTGGTAACAACGTTTCTCACTCAAAAAGGCGCACAAAACGCGAGTTTGCCGTGAACCTGAGAATGAAGAAATTCTGGCTCGAAAGCGAGAAGAGGTTTGTTACACTCAAAGTGAGCGCAGCAGGTATGCGTAATATTAACAAGAATGGCCTAGAGGCTGAACTCAAGAAGGCCGTAAATAATGGTTACATAGACATCGTATAAGGAGTTAGATTATGGCTAAGAAAGAAAACAGAGTTCAGGTAATACTTGAGTGTACCGAGCAGAGAGAGAGTGGTGTTCCTGGCATGAGCCGTTACATTACTACAAAAAACAAGAAGAATACTACACAGCGTTTGGAGCGTAAAAAATACAATCCATATTTGAAGAAAGTAACGCTGCATAGGGAAGTTAAATAATTTTAAAAGATTAGATTATGGCAAAGAAAGCGGTTGCAACATTTGCTGGCGACAAGTCTCAGAATAAGAATGTTGTAAAATGTGTCCGTATGGTTAGAAGCAAGAAGACCGGTTCTTACTATTTTGAAGAGGCCGTAGTTCCTATCGGGCAGGAAAAAGAATTCCTTGCTGGTAAGAAGAGTTAACTTTGCAAACCACGAAAGACAAAGGCTTCCGGATTGTTCCGGAAGTCTTTTTTGTTTATATTTGTAGCTTATTTTATAGTATATTAAACAGATTCTTAGGAGATATATGGGACTTTTCTCAAGAAAGAAAAAAACGGATACTTCTTTAGACCTCGGTCTTCATAAAACAAGACGTGGGCTTTTCGCAAGAATTGCCGATGCTATTATGGGTAAGACTACTATCGACGACCATGTTCTGGAGAGTATAGAGGAAGCTTTGATAAGTGCTGATGTTGGCTTGGATACTACGGCAGCAATTATGGAAAGGTTGCAGGCGAGGGTGAAGAAAGAAAAGGATGTATCTACAGACAAGGTTATGGACATCCTAAAGGAAGAAATTGCAGATATGCTTACTTGTTCCTCTTTTACAGGAGTTTCCGATGAAGTTTATGTGGATACTGCATTTAAGGCAGACAGTAAAGTGTTCGACTTTTCTAAGAAGCCCTATATCATTATGGTTGTAGGGGTAAATGGTGTGGGTAAAACAACTACCATAGGAAAGATAGCTTCGCAGTTGCGAGCTGCCGGAAAGAAGGTTATGATTGGGGCGGCAGATACATTCAGGGCAGCAGCTGTAGAACAACTGGATATATGGGCGCAACGTGCCGGAGTAGAGATTGTAAAGCAGAAAATGGGAGCCGATCCGGCCGCAGTTGCTTTTGATACAGTTAATTCTGCTGTAGCCAAGGGAATGGATGTGGTTATAATAGATACAGCCGGAAGGCTTCATAACAAAGTAGGCTTGATGAATGAGCTTACCAAAATCAAGAATGTTATGAAGAAAGTTGTTGAAGATGCTCCGCACGATGTAATGCTTGTGTTAGATGGTTCAACCGGCCAGAATGCAATGATGCAGGCAAAGGAGTTTTCTAAAGCTACTCAGATATCTTCTTTAGCGATAACCAAATTAGACGGCAGTGCTAAGGGCGGTGTTGTTATAGGTATAGCAGAGCAGTTTAAGGTGCCGGTAAAGTTTATAGGGGTTGGTGAGCAAGTTGGAGATCTTAAAGTATTCAGTAGAGAAGATTTTGTGGAGTCTTTATTTAGCAAGACATCTGACAAAGAAGTACAGTAGAAACAAGTAATTTATAGATTAAATATGGAAATATCGTATAACTGGTTGAAGGAATATATAAAGTTCAATCTGAATGCAGACGAAGTAGCCGAGGCATTAACAAATATAGGGCTCGAGGTTGAACATCAAGATATTGTAGAAGAGATACCTGGGGGGCTGGAAGGGGTTTTTGTGGCGCATGTGAAAGAGTGTGTTCCTCATCCAGACTCAG
>ONYJ01000139.1 GCA_900322025.1 uncultured Bacteroidales bacterium
AAAGATATTAGGGTATTAGTTTTGCACTTAATTCGGGCCTGAATTGTATGTCGATTTCGGTTTCTCAAATAAAATTCATAAAGTCTTTGCAGCAGAAAAAACAGCGCCTGCAAACCTCTCTTTTTGTAGTAGAGGGAGAAAAACTTGTAGCAGAGGCTATTACCTCAGATTTTGAAATAGAAAGCATATATCGCAGAGATGAGATTGGAGAAAATGCCATGGGGCGGATATCGTCTCTCGCCTCCCCTTCTCCCATACTGGCAGTAGTTAGGCAAAAGCAGATTCTAACTGAAGAAATCAAACTCGCCAAAGGCAATATATACCTGATGCTGGATGGTATAAAAGACCCGGGTAATATGGGAACCATTATTCGCCTTGCAGATTGGTTTGGGATTTCTGCCGTTTTCTGTTCGGAAAACTGTGTAGAGCTGTATAATCCCAAAACGGTTCAAGCCACCATGGGGGCTATATTCAGAGTTCCTGTTGTTTATGGTGATTTATGCAGCACTATAACTATGGTTGAGCGTATGGGCCTACCTGTTTTCGGCACCTTCTTAGACGGCAAGGCCATAACTTCAGACAGAAATACATTATCAACCATGCAAGCAGGTTGTGTGGTGGTTTTAGGAAGCGAATCCTTTGGTATTTCTGCTGAAGTAGCTTCTGCAATAGACAAAAAGAGGCACATACTTATTCCTTCTTTCGACAAGGCCGGCAGAGAAAAACCTATCGGCGATAAACAGGGCTGCGAATCGCTAAATGTTGCAATGGCCGGTGCTGCTATACTGTCTATTTTAAGAACTATGTAGTTAGGCTATTTCGCTCCACTTATCCATCTTCTTGTCTCGCTCCTGCCTTACCCTTGCATATTCTTCCGATAAAGCCGCTATCTGTTCGGCCGAGGTTGTAACCGAAAGCGCAAGCTCCAGCTCGGCTATTTTGTGATCTAAGTCTGTAATTTCATTTTCGAGCTTCTCCAGCTCCTTTTTCTTTTTTCTTTCCTCTTTGGCCGCAAGCCTTGCCAAGCCGGAATCTGTTATATCTGACTGTCTTGGAGCCTCTTCTTTGGGGCTTTTTGTCGGCAATGCCAGCTGCTGTTTTATAATATCTTTCTTCAGATGTTCCAGATAAGTTTCAATACCTCCGAGATGCTCTTTTACCTTACCATCCTTAAACTCATACACCTTATCTACCAAGCCATTAAGAAAATCTCTATCGTGAGATACTATAATTAGCGTGCCATCGTAACTCATCAGAGCCTGCTTCAGAATATCTTTGCTCTGTATATCCATGTGATTAGTAGGCTCGTCCAAGGCGAGCAAATTATACGGCTTGAGTATCAACTTTGCTACGGCTAACCTTGCTCTTTCTCCTCCACTCAATACTGCAACCTTTTTATCTACATCTTCTCCCTTAAACAAGAAAGCTCCCAGTATATCTCTCAGTCTCTGTCTATACTCCCCCGGTGCCACATTCTCCAATGTAGAATACACTGTTTCATTCTTATCTAAAATCTCTTCTTGATTTTGCGCATAATAACCAAGTGCTACATTGTAGCCTTTTTCCGCCTTACCTTCCAGCGCATCCAACTCTCCTATAACTACCTTCATCATAGTTGTTTTACCCTCTCCATTTCTGCCCACAAACGCTACCTTCTCTCCTCGTTCTATTGTTATATTTATCTTGGATGCTACCTGCTTGTTATCATACCCTATAGCCGAATCTTCACTTTTGAATACAACCTGCCCACTTCTTGGAGCTGGCGGAAATTTTACATTTATGGCAGCTTTTTCCTCAAGGTCTATTTCTATGCGGTCTAATTTGTTCAATGCCTTTATTCGGCTCTGTACCTGATTACTTTTTGTGGCCTTATACCTGAACCTTTCTATAAATTCCTCGGTTTTTTCTATCATCTTCTGCTGATTCTGATATGCCGCCCGCTGCTGCTCCATCCTCTCCTGTCGTAGAACTTTATACTTTGAGTAAGGAACTTTGTAATCGTGTATCTTGCCCAGCATTATTTCTATAGTTCTGCCGGTAATATTGTCTAAGAACTTACGGTCGTGAGAAATAATCAATACCGAACCTCTGAATGTTTTCAGGTAATCTTCGAACCACTGAATAGATTCTATATCAAGGTGATTGGTAGGCTCATCCAACAATAGGATATCGGGGCTTGAAAGAAGAATCTTAGCCAATTCAATTCTCATATTCCACCCCTGACTTAATTCCTTTGTAGGCCGGTTAAACTCCCAACTCTTAAAGCCTAATCCCAATAAAACTTTTTCTGCCTGGCTCTGTGGTGGTTCGCTTTCTATTATAGATACCTTGTCTTGAAGATTATTGAGTTCTACAATAAGATTATTATAGGAATTAGACTGATAATCTGTTCTTTCAGAAAGCTCTATTGCAATGTCGTCTATCTTTTTGTGCAGGGAGAACAGCTCATCAAAAGCCCTCATGGTTTCTTCCATTACCGTTTTGTCTTTTGCATGAGCCATTTGCTGAGGCAAATAGCCTACTCGTTCACCTTTCGTTTTAGTTATGGTACCCGAGGTTGGCGACACTTCTCCCAATATAAGCTTCAGGAGGGTAGATTTACCGGCTCCATTTTTGCCTACAAGCCCTACTTTTTCGTTGTCGCCAATATGAATGTTTATATGGTCTAAAAGCGTGAATGCGCCCCACGACAGTGTCAAATCGTTTACGGTTATCATTATCTACCTTCCGTTACTCTTACTTCTTTTCTCTTGCTTTTCTCTTGCTTTTCTCTTTTCTCTTTTCTCTTTTCTGTTCTCTTTTCTTACTCTTTAATCTTTAC
>ONYJ01000141.1 GCA_900322025.1 uncultured Bacteroidales bacterium
AGCATAATCATCCATTGTTTTACTCTTCATCTGCGGATCTACAATTCTTTCTAACGCAATTCCCATTGCCATAGTTCCGGTCCACCAGCCCCAAGCAAAGATAGAGCGTTCAAACCAATAAGAAGGGCTAAGCCGCCTGCCAAAATAGAAAGTTATGCAAAGTACCACTATAACTCCTACAACAATAAGAACGAGTAATGGCAACCAATACTGCACCACCACTCCTAACTTAATAGAGGCCACCCCACAAGCAACAAGAAGGTCTGTAAAGAAACTACCCTGCCTGCTCACGGTTTCTCTGCAGATATAATCAGATACTCCTGTGGTGTCGAACACCTTTCTCAGTAGAAGTCCCGCAATAAAAGCACAAGAAAACACTGGCAGTTCCAACCCATTATATGGTGCTGAAAGGCCGCTGCACCAATTCTTTACACCAGTGCTTAGAGTATATCCCAGAAAAGTAACAAAAACAATTATTGCAAAATGAAAGGTAAGATGCTCTATGGAAATAGACGATGTTGTAACCTCCCCTGCAGAAAGCCGCTTATCTTTTGGAATAAGGCCTGTGCGCAATTGCTGCGGTAAATCTTTGAAATCTGAAATAAAAGCAGTGTGCTTGTTTCTGGCTCCCCATTTTATTATTACAAGACCTACTATTATAGCCATAACAACACCTACGGTAGCTGTTGTCATACCTAAGGTTAAAGCGTCTTCCCAACGCAAGCCTTCAGAAAGATTGGAATATGCACTACCTATGGCAGCCGCTGTACCATGCCCTCCGTAAAAACCCGTGGGTAGCATTGCCCCAAAAGCAGAATTCAGATCCGGCCATATAGCTTTGAAAAGATATAGCCCCACAAGCCCCATAATACCCCATTGCAAAAGCATACCCACCTGAGCATACACCCACATAGGCCCCACTCGGTTAAAGACTTCTTTTACAGAAGTTTTAGCAGAAGAAAATGGAAGCGTGGCAAATACAAGAGCTATCAGTACGGCAGAATAAGAGGCTAAGTTTCCCGACAAGGGTAGCCACCCAAGGCCATTAGGGCCTAACCCCAAAGCCAATATACCGGCAATTAAACTTGGTGGGATAAATAGTTTTTGAACAAGCTTTACCTTAACCCTAATGAGCTTTCCGATGAGCATAAGCCCAAACAAAAGCCCCATATCTACCAACAGAACCCAAGGTGTAAAACTCTGAAAATTAAAAAAACTGTTCATCGACACTATAATTACCTTTCAAAGATAGCAAAAACTAAACAGAAATAGCGGAAAAGCCTTCGCTGTTTGAGCAAGGCAGATTATCTTTCATCTGTTCTTTATTGGACAATTCCACTGCGTATGCCTAAGATTCCCGATATTTTCTCGCAAAAAAAGGTTCTGCACAAGATTTGCAGTATTTTTGAGCCGTGAACAATAGGCAACTCATACCACTCATGTTACTTTTTGCGATGTTTCTGCTAACATTGCCTCTGAGTAAGTTGCATTCCCAAACTGTTAAAGACAGTGTTCAAGCCCCTATGCGGCAAACTGCCAGCATAGAAACAATGCGCTATCAGATTGTTAATGGCGATACCATATTCCTTGATTACCTAAGTCCGGTATTCAAGTTCAGCAGAATGAAAGGAAATCGCAGCGGGCGTTCTTGGCGGCAATACAGGAGATTGGTTTACAATTTCAAGAAGGTGTATCCTTATGCCCTGCAGGCCAGAGATATAATTCGCGAAGCAGACAGCATTTTAGCCACCAGCAATTTCGGACCAAATGAAAGAGACCGTTATCTTACCCTGTATCAGAAAAAACTGTTCAAACAGTTTGAATCTCCGCTAAGAAAGCTTACAATTTCTCAGGGCAAGTTACTCATGAAGCTAATAGACAGAGAATTAGGCAGAACATCCTTCTATATAATCAAAGACTATAGAGGCCGGTTGGCGGCAGGGTTTTGGCAAACAATAGCAAAAATATTTGGCAACGATCTCAAAAAGCCCTACGATAAGTTTGGAGAAGACAGGATGGTTGAAGATCTCGTGCTTATTTATAATGCAGGAGCTTTTGATTCTTTATACTTCTCCTTGTTCTATCAATAGCGATTTTCGCTCTAAAGATACTCCATCAAATACTATATAGTCTGGGTTATACAGCCAATCGCCGAGAATAGACAAATCTGCCCCACCTTCAATTTTTATAGAAAGCGGAATATGGTAATGCCCTAATATAAAATGCTCTACCATTGATTGCCCCGCCGTTGCCTGCTTTTGAATAAAGTCTGCCGCCCAAACAACAGAAGCTTTTTCCAACTTCTCCTTATTTGCCTTGATAGAGGCCTCGTCTTCTGTATTATATCTTGTGAGGCGGTTATGGCGGCTCCATGAATGGCCTAACAAAAACGCCCATCTCGGATGTAAGGCACTAAAGCATAGTTGAATAAAACGATTATGGAATATCCAACGCAAGCATCTGTAAGAGCGGTTGTTATCTAAGAGCGCATCGCCATGTCCAAGAAAAAAATTGTGGCCGTCTATAGCCACAATAGCTGGTGCTTTATGCACTATAACACCTATCTCTTTCTGGAGATAGTTATAGGTCCACACATCGTGATTACCACAGAAAAAATGTACATCTACCCCCTTATCGCACAAATGCGCCAAGGCTCCAAGTGTTCGAGTAAACTTTCTTGGTATCACATCTTTATACTCGTACCAAAAGTCGAAAATATCGCCCAGCAAATAAACTCTGCCGGTATCAGAAGGCAAATTTTCAAGAAAAGAAGCAAATTTCTTTTCTCTGGCTATAGGATTCAGATAATCCAGCCCAAGATGAACATCTGCTATAAAATAGGTCAATTTCATTTACCTTATTGCGTATGGGAGAACTATACAAAGAACTCCTGCTACAAAACAATATACAGCAAAGCCCCACAGACGAAATTTTTTAAGCAACTTAACCATAAATCCACAAGCTAAAAGGCCGGATACAAAAGCTGCCAAAAATCCGCAAAGCACCGGTATGGAGAAAAACATACTCATATCGGCGCCGGAAAAACCTTTGATAAGTTCCAAAAAAGCCTCTCCAAGTATAGGAACTATAACCATTACAAAAACAAACTGAGCTAAAGAAGTGCGTCTGACTTTAGACATCAGACCAGTAGCTATGGTGCTCCCCGAGCGTGAAAGGCCTGGCAACACAGCAAAACTCTGAGCTATACCAACCACGAATGCCTGCAAATAACTGATACCGTTTTGATATGTATAAACAGCCCTTCTTTCTGCAGGTGTCATTTTTTCAGAAACTTCCATCCTATCTGCAATTTTCTGTTCCTTCTCCTCAGCATCTTTGCCATGTTTGAGGTCTCTCACTGCAGAAATTATTTCGCTGACCAAAAGTAGTACGGCCGTTACTACCAAACATATCCCTACTACTAAAAGTCCGTTACCTGTACGCTGGGCCACTTTTGCCGTATCAAAAATCTTTTCTACAAAATCTTTTAGTAAAAGACCTACCAAAAGTATAGGTATCATAGAAATAAGTAGCTTTAGCACATAGTCTTTTTCTCTGTTCATACCCTTGGTAAACAGACCCTTGCTTATACCAAACAAAGATTTCCAGAATACTAATACCGTGCTCAATACCGTTGCAACATGAACGGCTATATCAAAGCCAAGATTTCCTTTTCCGCTCACACCTAAAACTTCTTGCATAATTGTTAAATGCCCGCTACTGCTTATAGGGAGAAACTCTGCTATTCCCTGCACCAAACCGAGCAACAAGCCTTGCCACCAATCCATATCTTTTTTCTTTATTTATTATCTTGTTTTTGTTTTGATTCTATATGCCCCCGATACATTATAAATACTGTAACCACCACAGTTCCAAGTATTATTACAATGGGAGCTATTACTAACCTACGAAAACTGAAAATTTGAGGAGAAAACTCTGCGCTGTTGCCGGAAGCTCCACCGCTCAACAGGGCATACCCTAACACCATTATCAAAAAGCCTGCTAAGATTCCCCACAAATTTTTCTTGGGTATAGCAAATTTTGTCTGGTCTGAATTTTCTATTCTTTTTGCCATATCTATTTTTCTTTTCTAAACATACAACTTATCTACCGGCAATAAAGTTACTTTACGAACTATAAGGCTGGTACATACAAAACAGAGCAATATGCCCAAAACCACCAAAGCCGCCCCGCAATATAAGAAGGCCTCTTTGTTTACCAACAAGTCTATCTGCGGTACTTGTCTGGAAACAAAAACCCATGCTCCAAACAGTGCAAATGTAGCAATTACTCCGCTTACCGCACCCTGCAATATGGAATTATACAGAAACGGACGGCATATAACCCCTCTTGTAGCACCTACCAACTGCATAGTGCGTATGGAGAATCTGCGAGAAAATATATTTAACCTAACCGTATTGTTTATGAGCACTATAGAAATAATGGCCAGCAGTAGTATAAAGCCGGCGAATATAAGACCTACCGTTTTTAAGTTATCGTTTATGGTAGATATTATACCTTCTTGATATATAACATCTTCAACCATTACATCCTCGCAAAGAACGGCTTTAAGCCGAGCTATGCTGTCGGCATAAAAGTAATCGTTTTTAAGCTGTAGATTTACCGAAGCCGGTATCGGGTTAGATTCAAATATGTCTAAAAAATCCTCGCCGAGGAACTCTTTCATCTCTTCCGTACCCCTCTCCTGCGAAATAAGTTCGGCCGATGCTACCTGAGGCATTTGCTCCAAATTTAAGGCAAACTGCTCTGCCTGTGAAGGAGATGCCTGACTTGAAAGTATTACCGAAATCTTCACATTTTCCTTGAAATAGGCAGATACCCTGCTCACGCTCAAATAGAGAACAGCAAACAAACCCACTATAAAAAGCACAAGAGAAATGCTTATTACAGAGGATATGTAGAAACGCCAGAATCTACCCCTCAGATATTTCTTTTCCTTCCTTTCCATTATGCCAATATACTCGCCAAAGATATAAAAATGGGGGCAATAGTTAAAAAATTTTTCTTATCTTTGCATAAACTGTTTACAGATGAAAACGCCTGCCAGAGTCCTATACATCAGTTCAGAGATAACTCCATACGTGCCGGAGAATCCTGTATCCATTGTTGGCAGATATCTGCCACAAGCATCTCAGGAAAGCGGAATGGAGATTAGATCCTTTATGCCTAAATACGGCTGTATAAATGAAAGGAGAAATCAGCTTCACGAGGTTATACGCCTATCCGGAATGAACATTGTTGTTAACGAGATAGACAGGCCACTCATCATAAAGGTTGCTTCTATTCAGCAAGCGAGAGTTCAGGTATATTTTATAGAAAACGAAGATTACTTCAAGCGGAAATCCATTTTTCGCGACGAAAAAGACAAGTTCTTTGCAGATAACGATGAAAGAGCTATTCTCTTTGCCAGAGGGGTTTTAGAAACAGTTAAGAAACTAAGATGGCAGCCTACTATTGTACACTGCAACGGCTGGTTGGCAAATCTGGTTCCTATGTACCTCAAAAAAACTTTTAAGGCAGATCCTATATTCACAGACTGCAGAGTTATTGTATCTATCTACGACGAAGTGAGTAAGGAAAAATTCTCTTCAGATTTTGCAAAAAAAACTATAGCCGGAAACATTAAACCTGCAGATGTAGATTTGCTCAATAGCCCTACTGGCATAAATCTTGCTAAACTTGCCGTTAAATATGCAGATGGTTTGATTGTTGCCGGCAAAAGCGTAAGCAAAGAAATTACAGACTACGCCGCTAAGGAAAAGATACCAACTTTAGCTTTTACCGAAATTACAGAAGGAAATACAGCTGCATATACAAGCAAATACATTAAGTTTTACGGAAAATTTTTGAAAGAGTAATGCATTCAAGATTCAGTGCGGTTGTTCTGTCAGCAGCAATATTCGCAACATTTTTTTTCACATCCTGTATAGAAATAGACAAAACTTTAGGAGTAGATAACATACCAGATGAGTATGCGCTAAAACTGAGTACCGTTGAACTTCCTCTGCCGCTTCAGACAAGGATGATGGACAGTGTTCAGGCTCTCTCTACAGAAACAGCCCTGCTCGGAGCTATAAGAACACCGGAATTTGGGCTTACTACAAGTTCTTTTGCAACAAACTATGCCTATTTTTCTTTGCAGAAAGCCAATCTTGGCAGAGACCGAAAAATTAAAAATATATACCTGACTATTCGCAAGTCTGGCAGCAACGTTATGGACGAAAGCCAGCAAGGTCTGCCGCAAACTATTCATGTTTACAGAACAACAAAAGTTATTGATTCAACTTTTAGGTACAACGTGGAGCTTAAAGATACAGACTATATACATACACCTATAGATAGCGGAGGAGTGATTTATACAGGTGGCGATACGCTTAGGATATGGCTAAAAAAGAGTTTTGGACAATTACTTCTGAGTGCAACTGATCTTGAATTAGACTCTGCCTCGCACTTTATGAACAGATTCAAGGGTTTACTCTTTACCTGCGAGCCTCCTGCCGAGGGCACTTATGGCGGCAGGCTGAATGCTTTTTCCAATGCAGAATCTTTCATTTATTTAAATTTCAGTTTTCAGCCGACGTGGCAGGCCGGCTTAGCCAGAAAAGACACTACCATCCTTATTCCATTTGCTTCTAATACAAGCATCTTGAACATTAGCACCTATGAGTCTAAATCTCATGAAAGTTCTGCAGATAAAGAATATATTAATGTAGAAGGTTTAGGTGGTCTAAAAGCATACACAGACCCTATAAAATTAAAAAACATTATAAACAACTGGTTGGCCAGCGAGGGACTCGACCCTAAAAAGGTTCTTATTTGTAAGGCCACATACACCCTGCCTTTTGTTACAGACAATTCTACTGTAGATTTTATAAACAAGTATTTTCCGGCCAGTCTGTACCCTCATTCCCGCAATAAAGACGCTGTAGGTTTCTCATATAATCCGTTAAACGACATCTATTCAGACAACAACTATGCGGGCAATATAAACAGGTCTTTAAGTTGTTTTACAGGAGATATTTCAAGCACCATACAGAGTTTGGTAAACAACAGTACAGAGGATATTCAGGCTAACTGGAAAAAATATGCCATGTGGTTTTCTGCAGTAAGTTCTCAAACAAACAATTCTTATTACTCATCTAATACATTTACCACATTCTCTTTACAAAGAGACTCTTACTCAATAGCTAAACTCAACGGCCCGTTGCATAGCAACTATCCAAAGCTAAGTATTGTTTATACAGTAATGAACGATTAATCGTAAAGGAATTTCTATACACATAAAGAGATTCCCAAACGCATAAAGAGATTTCTAAACATAAGAGGTTCCCAAATGCATAAAGAGATTTCTAAACACATAAAAGAATTCTCTGCCTTTTAATTCTTTTAGTCGCATTGTTATTCCCAAGAATAAACTATAATAAGACAGCAAACAAGCAGCCATTAGGTTGCTTGTTTTGCTAACTAACACTAATTGCGTGATAGGCCTAAAAAAAAGAGGCCGACTTAAAAAAGCCGGCTCCTTTTGGTATATTTTAGTTTCAGCTCGCTATTAGAAGAGGAGTCTTACTCCAAACATCATTCCCCAAGTAGAACTTGTAGAAACTGTCTTCTTCCAAGAGTTGCTGCTGAAGAAGTTATCTATAACACTCTGTGGGTCGTTAGCTGTAGCCGATGCATTCAATCTGTATGTAGGAACTCCATCAACAGCTTTTACAAATGTAAGCGGACGGAGGTTATCATAACTCTGATTAGCCATGCTCTTGTAAGCGCCCCACTTCTTATTAAGAAGGTTACCTACATTTACAATGTCTAAGCTGGCCTGAAGAGTAAATCTACGGTTTGTACCAAAGTTAGTGAAGATATCCTGCATAATCTTGAAATCCCATCTGTTGTGCCAAGGAGCTACATATGCAAATCTCTTTGCATATTCTCCTTTATGCTTGCGAAGATACTTAGTGTCGTTTACATAATTCCAGAAAGCGGCCTGAGCTTTGGCTGCAGGTACCATTACATTATAAGTAACACCGCCATCTCTCCATGTATATGTGTAATCGGCAAACTGAACCTCAGAAGCAGATGCTGGTATGTACATAAGATCTGCTGTGTAGCCATCCTTGTTCATATCGTTTGAATACATCCAGTTGCATCTTCCCTGTGCACCTCCGGTGTAAAGGAGAGATACGGTTGTAGCGCAATGGCCGGCCCACTCAAATCTGTAAGCAAGGTTACCTACTACTCTGTGAGGAATAGCAAAGTTTGAGTAGCTGAGTTCTGGATCGTTCAAGAAATTGATAGCAGGGTTGGAGCTCCATGCAGAAGCTGCAGTAGAACCCGGGTTGGAAGTAATGTCTTTAGCTACTGTATAAGTGTAGGCTATACTACCTGAGAATCCTCTGCTTGCATTCTTGGTCAGTTGTGCTGTAAGAGAGTTCTGGAAGCCCTTATGAGTATTAGCAAGGAGCATAGCAGAACCTACATTACTGTTTATCTTCTGAGTAGTCCAGTAAGGTCTTCTGTCTGCACCGGCATAATAACCTGCTGCATACTCCATGTTTATATTCTTCTGCATTACAGCATTTATATCTTTAGTAAAGATTTCTTCCAAAGTAAGAACCATGTTCCAAGGAAGTTCAATATCTACTGCAATGTTACTTCTCCAAACCTGAGGCATCTTGAAATCCTTTGAAACCTCGCACAATGCAGGGTTGTTAGGAAGTTTACCAGGGGTGGTAGGCAGAAGTGTAGGGTTGTTATCTATCTGACTTCTGAAATCAGGATTAAATTTAATTCCGTTGGCTGCCAAAGTAGAAAGACTGGTTATTGTTACCTCAGGAGACTGAATCATACCTGAACCATTAGGCTGGTTGGTAAACCATACAAATGGAAGGAAACCTGAGAACAAGCCTGTACCTCCGCGTACCTGAACAGATCTGTCGCCAAGAACATCCCAGTTGAAACCAAGTCTTGGAGAGAACTGTACTTTGCTCTTAGGCCATTTACCACTCTGGATGCTATAGTTCTTCTCGGCTTTTACGCCAACTGCATAGTGATCTCTCCACTTATTGTTCCACTCGTTAAACTTGTAGGCATCTACTTCGTTGTTAGTGTCCAATTTGTTCAAATAAATTGGAAGTTCTGCTCTTAAACCATAAGTGAGTTTCAGATTATCAGAAACCTTCCACTCATCCTGAGCATAAAGAGAAGCCATTCCGAATGAAAGTTCAACACCTGGCATCTCACCGGCTTTATAAGCATACTGAATAGCAAAAGAGGTAGGAGTTGCACCTGCATAGAAAGCTTCCATACCATCTACGTATGAAATTCCGGTTGCAGGATCTACTGTATTGTTATAATCGTATCTGTAATAAGAAGTACCTTCTCTCATGTAGTTGTTCTTAAAGAATAGCTGATCATAGCTGGCTCCAACTGTAATATCGTGAGCTCCAAGAGAGAATGAAACATTATCCTTAATTGTGAGAGTGTTATTCTTTACATCGTTGTTGTAAGAGAAAAGCTCATAACCAAAAGACATGTATTGGTCGCCACCCTTATAAATATCTACAAAAGGAAATATGTCTGAATCAGAAGTTCTCTTGTCTTCTATCATTGTGTAAGAAGCAAGGAAGTTGTTAGAAACTCTGTTCCAGTTTGAGTTAAGTTCGGCAGTAATACTTCTTACAGTATTTTCAAAGCCATACCATGCATTCTGGAAAGCTACAGACTGGGCAGAAATACGGCCGGAGCCTCTTGTTCCGGGAGCAGAAGTTGCGTTTGTAAGAACATCTGAAGTTCCTACAACCTCGTTATAGCGGAGGGTAAACTTGTTGCTTCTGTTAATGTTCCAGTCTATTCTTGCAAGAATCTTGTGGTTCTTCTCCTCAAAATTACGGAAGTTCTGATATGCTCCTGCTTCATATCCGTATGTAGTAAGGAGGTAATCGTGCATCTTCTCAAGATCTGCAACAGTAGTCCTTGATGTTCTGGTAGAGTTGTCGGCTACTCCGTTAGTACTTGGTTCAAAAGCACCGGAAGGCCTTGTAGTCTTCTCCAACTCACCACTGATAAAGAAGAACAATTTATCCTTTACAATAGGACCTCCAAAGGTAAGACCAAAAGTCTGAGCTTTAGACTCACGAGCACCGGCAACAGTGCTGTTTCCTACTTTATTTCCTGTAAATGATTTAGGTCTGAAATAAGAATATACGCTTCCTGAGAAAGTGTTTGTACCACTCTTTGTAACGGCATTGATAGAAGCTCCTGTAAACTGGCTCTGACGAATATCAAACGGAGCAAGATTTACGGTAATTTCTTCAATTGCATCCAAAGCTATAGGCTGAGCCTGTCCACCAGGAAGAATCTGAGAAGTACTCAAACCAAAGTTGTTGTTAAATGCAGCACCGTCTATGGTAATGGTGTTCATTCTGTTATCTCTTCCGCCAAAAGAAGTTCCATTAGCCTGAGGAGTTAGTTTTGTAAAGTCTGTAATACCTCTGCTGATAGAAGGAAGCTGACGGAGTTGAGCAGTGCTTATATTGGTAGAAGCACCATTCTTGTCTGAATTCAACATAGGATTAACTACACCTGCACGCACTGTAATCACATCCAATGCAATAGCCTGCTCGCTGATGGTTATGTTACGCACAAAGTTTTCTCCCAACTTGAGGTATGCGCCATCTGTTTTAGCATCTGCATAACCCAGCAAAGAAACAGTAACTTCGTAAGGACCACCAACACGCATGTTTGGAATTCGATAATTACCGTTTGCATCGGTAATAGAGTAATACTTGGTGCCGGAAGGAGTGTGGGTTGCAACAACAGTAGCACCAGCCACACCTGCTCCGTCCTTTTCACTTACCTTACCGCTCATAGAAGAGGTTGTAACCTGAGCATATACGCTCGAAGCCACAAACATACTCATAACCAGCAAGGTAAAGAGTTTAATAGTTTTTTTCATAAAAAATTGAATATAAGGTTTTGTTATTTGTTTTTCCAACAGGCGAAGATACAAAATCACAAAGACAATTCCCAATAATGTTTGTGATAAATCTTGCCCATGAATAAAAAAAACTTTTTCCCTTGCTTGATGTAAAAAAATATCATACTTTTGCTGCGACTATATTGACTGGTGGACAGATTTGACTGCTTGCAACCACGCTAAAAAATGCTAAAACGCCCAAAACTCTCTTTTTGGTAGCTTCTGTTGCCTGCAAGCCATTCTCCCCCCAGATTTATTTAACGGAATTAAATTTAAGTTGAAATTTTATGGCTTATTTATTTACATCAGAATCGGTTTCAGAAGGGCATCCCGATAAAATTGCAGATCAGATCTCAGATGCCATATTAGATGAGTTTCTTACTCTCGATGAGCACAGCAAAGTTGCTTGCGAAACATTTGTTAGCACAGGGCTTGTTATCATAGGCGGAGAAGTCAGAAGCAACGAATATGTAAATGTACAAGAAACCGCCAGACGGGTTATAAAAAGAATTGGCTACACAAAGGCAGAATATCAGTTTGACGCATCGTCCTGCGGCATAATTTCTACCATTCACGAGCAAAGCGACGATATCCACCGCGGAGTTGCTCGCAAAAAGGCAGAAGATCAGGGTGCCGGAGATCAGGGTATAATGTTCGGCTATGCCTGCTGCGAAACGGAAGATTTTATGCCACTCCCTATATGGCTTAGTCATAAACTGCTAACAACCCTTGCAGACATTCGCAAGAACACAAAACAGATGCCTTATCTCAGGCCAGATGCAAAGAGCCAGTTTACAATTGAATATGCAGATAATCGGCAGCCGCTCAAAGTTCATACAATTGTATTATCTACCCAACACGATGAGTTTGACACAGACGCAAAAATGCAGAAAAAAATAAAGGAGGATGTTCAGACCATTCTTATACCAAGAATGTTGAAGAATATGCCCGATAGCATCAAACAACTCTTTGGCAAAAACTACAAACTATATGTAAACCCTACCGGAAAATTTGTAATAGGCGGACCACACGGAGATACCGGATTAACAGGCAGAAAAATTATAGTAGATACATACGGAGGTAGAGGGGCACATGGTGGCGGAGCGCTAAGTGGCAAAGATCCGAGCAAGGTAGATAGAAGTGCAGCCTATGCCGCAAGGTACATAGCAAAGAATTTGGTTTGTGCCGGAGTTGCCGAAGAAGTGCAAATCCAGATTTCCTATGCAATAGGTGTTGCCAAGCCGCTGAGCATTTTTGTAAATACTTTCAATACCGCAAAGGTAAAAAAGAATGGCAAATTGCTCACCGATAGCCAGATAGCAGAAGCAGTAGGTAAAATATTCGATTTGCGCCCTGCTAAAATCATAGAAAAATTTGGGCTTAAAAATCCTATCTACGAACCTTGTGCGGCTTATGGGCACATGGGCCGAAAGCCTTACAAGAAAGAAGTTTATTTGAGCAGAAACGGTAAGCAGATAAAAAAGAATATTCAGTTCTTTGGTTGGGAGCTTACAGATGCTGTGAGCAAAATACGCAAATATTTTGGTTAATCCAGTTCTACTACGGTAATGCCGGCTCCTCCAAACCGAACATCCTCGTCGTAACATGCAACTACAGATGCATTAACTTTTAACCATTTGCGAATTTCTTCCTTGAGAACACCTGTGCCTTTGCCATGGAGAATCCGCACCTTAGAAGCCCCCACAAGGGCAGCATCGTCTAAAAACTTAGACACGGTTGTAAGAGCCTCTTCCAGCCTTTGACCGCGTATATCTATCTCGTTCTTGAACGAGAGTTTACGCCGGCTTATGTCTTTGTCTATAGTAACGCTATAATTCCTCTGCGATACAGGTGGTCTTACCCCTACTTGCGATTGATATTCTTTATTGGATATTACGGTTGCTGCATCTTTTTTAATTCGGCTGGTTATATCTCCAACGGATATTGTCAGATGCTTGGCCTCTATTTTAATAACCTCACCTATCAGCCCGCTACCCTCTATCTTAACCTTGCACCCCACCTCTAAAGCAAGTTGCTTGGTAGGCGTTAGTTCTGCTGCTTTAGACGAAGTTTGTTCGCGCTTTGCCTTTCTCTCTTGCCTGCGAGCTTGCCGCTGCTGCAACGCCTTCATCTTATCTTCTATTTTCTTGTCTTGCTCGCTGCCTACATTTTTATCTATTTTCTCCCCCACATCTTTAAGAGCAAGACGAGCCTGCTTTGTTGCCTCTTTTTCCGCCTGTGCTTCCTTAATTTTCTTTATGGTAGATTCTACCTGACGATTGGCTTGATTTATTATATGGCGTGCTTCTTCCTTAGCCTGCTCTAATATCTGTCGTTTAGTCTTACGTATATCAGAGAGTTCTTTTGCATACTCCTCCGTAACAGATTCGAGAGTTTTGTCGGTATGCTTTATACGCGCCAGTTTTTCATCAAGTTTTCGTCTGTTTTTAGATATTTTGCGCAACTGCTTTTCCAGATCTATAAAATCTTCCCCTGCCTTTTCTTCTGCCTTTTTTACAATATTCTCCGGAAGGCCCATCTTGCGCGCCAAATCAAAAGCGAATGAATTACCCGGAACCCCTATCTCAAGTTTATATAGCGGAGCTATGTTTACACTATCAAACAACATGGCCCCGTTTATAACTCCCGTGCTGTTTTCTGCATACACTTTAAGGTTTGTGTAATGAGTTGTGATAACTCCGTATGTTCCGCGAGCTTCCAGTTCCTCCAATATGGTTTGGGCTATAGCTCCACCGGCAGCAGGTTCCGTTCCACTGCCAAACTCGTCTATAAGCACCAGCGTCTTTGCTGAGGCTTCTTTGAGCAAATTCTTCATATTCAGCAAATGAGAACTATAGGTACTCAAATCGTTCTCCATACTTTGTTGGTCGCCTATATCTATGAGAATATTGTCGAACACAGTAAATTCGCTTTTCTGACTACACGAAACAGGCATTCCCCATTGAAACATATACTGAAGAATCCCTGTAGTTTTCAGAGCCACAGATTTTCCGCCGGCATTAGGTCCGGAAATAACAAGTATGTGCTTACTGCTTGTAAGGGTTAAGTCTATGGGCACAATCTTTTTCCCCTCTCTAACAAGAGCCGATTCTAAAAGCGGATGTCTGCCCTCGTAAATTCTAAGAGTACCATCGTGAGAAAGTATTGGTTTACCCCCTTTTATCTGATGAGCACACTCGGCCTTGGAACAGATGAAATCTACCTCTCCTATAAACATTGCGCCATCTATAAGCTCCGGTATATACGGCCTCAGGAAATCTGTGAACTCCATAAGAATACGAGCTATCTCGCGATGGCGCTCAAACATCAGCTTCTTTATTCTGTTATTCAGCTCCACCACCTCAATAGGCTCTATAAAGAATGTCTTGCCGCTGGCACTCTCGTCTTGTACAATTCCTGGCAGACTACGCTTGCTCGAAGCATTAACCGGAATCAGCATCTTACCATCTCTCACAGACACCGTAGCATCTTCATCTGCGATATTATCTTCTTTAGCTTTCTTTAGCAACGACTCTATCTTACGGCTCACAGTTCCCTGAATACTACGCAATTCAGAAAATATCTGTTGGAGCAATGCAGAGGCAGACGATTTTATTGCCCCGTTCTTATCCAAGATACTGTCTATTCTGGATGCCACCATGGGAAAGTACTGAACCGGCTGGGCAAGAGCCCTGAAAAACGGATACTTTCCCTCCTTAACAGAGCTCAAAAAAGCTGTAACCGTTTTTAATTCAGCCAAGAAAGAAGCCAACTTCTGTAAATTACCAATGGAAATGCTTGTATTATCCCTGAGTAACAAAGGCAGAAAAGCAGTACAATCGGTAAAACCGCTCTGAGGAAATCTGCTTTCCATAATAGAAATCTCCATCATTTCCTCTACAAGAGTAAGACGGCGAGTTATTTCCTGAGCATCAGACGAAACAGCCTCATTCTCCGCTCTTTGGACTGCATACTCCGTAGAGCAGCGGCCCTTAATCTTCTCTCGTATAAAGCTAAAGCCTATTTTAGATTCAAGCAAAACTGTTTCTTGCATGGTAATGTCTTTAGTAGAGCACAGGTTTACGGTTCTGAAAATAAGTTAATTTTGGAAAACCGCAAGTGGCACATACGGCAGCAAACTTGCTGAAATTATCTGTAAGCCGGGCTGCCGAATGAGCATCTGAACCCAAAGTTACAAATTCTCCTCCTAATTCCTTGAATCTTAGCAAAATATTTTTGTCTAACTCCTGCACATGATCTGTGTGTAAAGAGTATGTCTTAGTATTTATCTCCAAAGCCTTGCCTTCCCGAGCAAGGTACCCTAATAACATATCCAAATGATCGGGAAAATCTGCATACCTCAAATCTCTTACTTGGTAGCGAGAGTAGCGTGCCACATAATCAAAATGGCCTATTACATCAAAATCTTTGAACTCCACTGCCGTTTGATAGATAAGTTCCAACACCCTGCCGTATGCTTGCAGATAATCTTTGTTATCATAGTAATTCCCATAATAAGGGTCTTCTCCATCTACAAAATGTACAGAAGCTATTATCTGATCAAAGTTACAACCCGCTATAAAATCTCTGCTATGTTCTATACTGCATGGCTGAAGCCCTATCTCTATGCCTTTAAGGGCCTTACATTCTCCATTCGGAAAAATGCGCCAAGCAGTTTCTTCTATTTTCTTCTGCTGATCAGCTATTGAAAACACAAACTTGCCCGGAGTTCTGGGAGCGTCTAAATCTATATGATCTGTAAAAACAACACCTAAGGCATTAACTTCTCGCGCCTTTACAAGAAGTTCCTCCACAGAAGTAGTGCTATCCGGAGAAAATTCAGAGTGAGTATGTGCATCAACAAATCTCTGCATACAGAATATTTACTTGCAAAAAAGTCAATTTTATCCTTTGGCGTGCAAAAATACTCATTTCTCGCAAACT
>ONYJ01000168.1 GCA_900322025.1 uncultured Bacteroidales bacterium
AGTACATCTATTGGGGCAGTGGCCTCCATAAGCTCAAACCCCGGGGCTAACAGAATATAAACCTTGCTCATAATTTTTTCCCATTTTTTTTTGTTTGCACTTAACAAAGTTAGTTATTGTTCGTCTAATATATGTGTATTATCTTTAACCTAAGAATTATCAAACCAAAACTACCGTTATGAGTATATTTTACAAAAGATTTTTTTCGGTTGCTGCGGCGGCCCTGATGCTTTTTGCATCTATCAATGTATCAAGCGCACAGCAGGAGGTAAGGTGGTTGAGAACTCCGGCCATTTCTCCAGATGCGTCTCAGATTGTTTTTGGCTACATGGGAAATCTGTATAAGGTTTCTGCCGATGGTGGCTTAGCTACTCCTATTACCAGCGGCGACAACTATAGCGGATATCCTGTGTGGAGTCGTGATGGAAAGCAAATAGCTTATGCTTCTGATATTTATGGTAATTTTGATGTGTTCGTAATGCCTGCCACGGGCGGTGTTCCTGTCAGACTTACCTATAATTCTACCGCAGACTATCCTATGGACTTTACTCCAGATGGAAAGCATGTGTTGTTTGCAAGCGGAAGATTTGCTCCTGCAGAGAGCATACGTTTTCCGTCTAATATGTTTAAAAATCTCTACAAAATTCCAGCAGCAGGCGGACGCCCTATTCTTGTAACAGCAGCAGGTGCAGATGAGGCTAATTTTAATGCAAGCGGAACTCAGATAGTGTTCCAGGATAAAAAAGGCTATGAAGATCCTTGGAGAAAGCATCATACTTCTTCTGTAACAAGAGATATATGGGTTTATGACATTAAAGCCAATACCTATACCAAGGTTAGCACTTACGAAGGAGAAAACCTCGATCCGGTATTTAGCCCAGATGGCGGTTCTGTGTATTATATATCTGAAATGACCTTGGGTAAGACCAACAATGCCCTCAATCTGTTTAAGCAAGACTTGTCTTCGGGCAGTAAGGTTCAGCTTACAGATTTTAAGGATTTTCCTGTAAGAGAAATCAGCATCGCCAAGAATGGTACTCTTGCATTTGTTTGGAAAGGTGATATTTACACTATTAAAGACGGGCAGAAAGCCAGAAAGCTAAATGTATATATAGCAGATAATGCAGGTTATCAGAAAATCAGAAACCTGAATATCAATAATGCAACAGAAATGGCAGTAAGCCCTAACGGTAAAGAGATAGCTTTGATAAACAGAGGAGAACTATTTGTGGTAGGAGTAAACGATGCTCGCACAAAGAGAATCACAAATACTTCATACCAAGAGAGAATGATATCTTGGGCTCCGGACGGCAAGGCTATATATTTCTCTGCCGAAGTAGATGGCAACTGGCATATCTGCAAGGCTACTCTAAAAGATACTACCGAAAAATATTTCTACGCTTCTACATTGGTAAACATAGATAAGGTTATTGCCGATGGAAAAGACAATTTTATGCCGGAGGTCTCTCCAGACGGAAAGAAACTGGCCTACATAAGCGAGCGTAACACTCTTAAAGTAATGGACCTCAAGAGTAAGAAGGTTGTTACCGTATTACCTAAGGGGCATAATCATTCTTATCGCGATGGAGATTGGGGATATTCTTGGTCGCCAGACAGCAAGTGGCTTCTTGTAGATGACCAGAAGAATATGATGAGAGGTGGAGCTACAGCGCTTATCAGTGCAGAAGGCGGCGAAATCCGTTATCCGGTAAACAGCGCATACGGAGAAAGAGCAGCTAAGTTTGCTTTTGGCGGTCAGGCAATGACATACATCGGTTCAGGTCAGCAAGCTGGTTTGAGAGCAGCATTCTTCGACAAAGAATCTTACGATAGGTTCATGCTGTCAAAAGGCGATTTTGAACTGTTGGAAGAAAAAGAAAAAGCAGAAAAAGCAAAACCAGCAACGGGAGATAAGCCGGAGGGCAAGCCGGGCGATAAGAAAGATGCTAAACGCCCAGAGCCTAAGAAAGATGTGAAGCCGATAGTATTCGACGATTTCGACATGATAGAAACCCGTATAGCAGAAATACGCACAGATGGTCGTCCTTCCAACTATGTTATAACCAAGGATGGCAAGAAGGTTTACTATCTCAAATCGGGAGAAAGAGGAATGGAACTCTGGAGCAGCGATACCCGTAGCCGCGAAAGCAAGCGTGTAGGCCAAGGCTCTGTAGGTCAGATGTTCTCCATGGAACTTAGCAAAGACGAAAAGAATATATTTGGCCTTAGAAACGGTGTGCCTGTAAAGATAGATGTAATGAGCGGAATGTTGAAGCCTATTGCAATTGCAGGCAAGATGGAATTAGATGCAGCCGGAGAGCGCGCATATATGTTCGACCACATGTGGTTGCAGGTTAAGAAGAAATTCTACGATCCTAAGATTCACGGCATCAACTGGAAGATGTATCACGATGAATATGCAAAGTTCCTCCCTTATATCAACAACAACTATGATTTCCAAGTTCTGATAAGCGAATTGTTGGGTGAGCTGAATGCCTCTCATACAGGAGGAAGATATTATGCAGCCAGAGCACTTACAGGTGGTGATGTTACAGCTAACTTTGGTATGCTCTTCGACGAAACATACACAGGAGAGGGTATAAAGGTGTCTGCAATAATTCCAGCCGGTCCTGCAGATAAATTGTCCAATAAAATCCGTCCTGGCGATGTGATTACAGCCATTAACGGTCAGAAAATATCCGCTTCCGAAAACTATAACAAGTACCTGAACAATCTTGCAGGGGTAAACACTGTGGTAAGCGTAAAATCTACATCGGGAACTACTTTCACACAAACGCTTCGCCCTGTACCTGAAACATCTTTAAACAAATTGCTATATGAGTGGTGGGTAAGAAAGCTTGAGGCTATGGTAGATAAACTCTCCGGCGGCAAAATTGGTTATGTGCATGTAGAGGGAATGAATCAGCCAAGTTATCAGGTTATTTATAACCGCCTGATGGGTAAGCATGTGAAGAAACAAGCAGTTGTAGTAGATACTCGCTTTAATGGTGGCGGTTGGCTGCACGATGAATTGGTTACTCTGCTTGGAGCTAAAACTTATATGCGTTATGCCCCTCAGGGAGAGCTTCTTGATGATGGCGAACCTTTAGGAAGATGGCAGAAGCCAAGTGCAGTGCTTACTTGCGAGGGCAACTATTCAGATGCATTCATGTTCCCATTTGTATATCAGCAGAATAAAATAGGTAAGGTTTATGGAATGCCTGTACCGGGAACCGGCACTGCAGTATGGTGGGAAACACAGATAGATCCAACCATTGTCTTCGGTATTCCAATGATAGCCTCTATGGGAACAGACGGAAAGGTTACAGAGAATACTCAGTTCTATCCGGATGTAAAAGTAGAGTTGCCTTATAACGATTTTCTTGCAGGCAAAGACCCTCAGTTAGAGGCCGCCGTAAGAGATCTATTGAAAGAAATTAGATAGACTATATGTTTACGAATAGAACATAAGATTGCCTAACATTAGAGAAAGTGGCCAGAAGTCTAAAGACCGATGGCCACTTTTCCTTTGTAAAAAAGATTCCTCTTTTGAGGGCTTATTTTTCTAAGGCAAGTTTGATGCGGGCGCCGATCTCTTCTGCCGAAATATCATATATGGGATGCATTTTGTTGAAATCTGCATCCTTTTTATATAACTGAGGAGATAATAGCCTTGTGTATATAGCCTTGGATTTTATAGTGTGGCGCGATAAATAGCTTGCATAGCTTATGCTTTCCTCTATATTGCATCCATTCTCCAATAGGCAAGTTCTATTTGCCTTATATGCAAATAAGTAATCTGCTTACGAATCAGTTTCCTCATCCAAAAGCAGTAGATTTTTGAGATAGTGGGAATTTTATTAAATTTGTATGCTTGCCGTTGTGGTGTGCTTACAATCCTGTGCAGATTAGTGTTTGCCGATTGCATTTTGCTTGCGTGCTTCCTAATTTGTGCATACTTGTGGCTCCGTCAGGTAAGCGTAATTACATAGAAAGCGTTTAGCTTAT
>ONYJ01000193.1 GCA_900322025.1 uncultured Bacteroidales bacterium
AGTCTTTGAGCGGTAGGGATGATAGGCAGGATAAATTCAGCCGTCAGTTGCATCGTGCTTATGTATCTATGTTAGATGTTGCTCTCATTCCAAAAAGAAGTAGCGATGACAAGGGGAAGACAATCTCATCTGTTAATATAACTGCATCAAACAGTGATGCTGTTTTATATTTATTGCAGCATTTAGACAAGGTTGAAAAAATAGTTACCCAACAAAAAGAAGAGTCTATAGGCATAGATCACATGCATTACAAGGATCTCTTGCTGAAAATCAAGAAAATAAAGGGAGAATATAATAAAGTGGAAAATTGATATAGAGACATGAAAAGAATCAATAAAAGAATTGTATTGGCGGCAATTGCACAAATGTTTGCAATTGTTGTAATGGCACAGGAGGTAGATACGACAGGGGTTATAAAGGAAGATAATCTGGGGGAGATAACCGTAAAAGCTAAGGCAGGGCTTGTACGCGTGCGGGGCGCTGTTAATGGTACTGTTATTACACAGCAGGAATTGTTTAAGGCTGCATGCTGTAACCTTGGAGAAAGTTTTACAACTAATCCATCTGTAGATGTAAACTATAGTGATGCTGCCACAGGAGCAAAACAGATTAGATTACTTGGTCTTTCAGGCACTTATGTACAGATGCTCACAGAGAATCTTCCAAATTTCCGTATTGCTGCTGCTCCGTATTCGTTAGGTTATGTACCAGGTCCTTGGATAAAAAGCATACAGGTTTCTAAGGGTAGTGCCTCGGTGCGTAACGGCTATGAGTCTATCACGGGTCAGATTGATGTGGAATATCTGAAGCCCGACGATGTGGAAGGTGTGGCATTGAACCTTTTTGCTAATACGATGAGCAAGTTGGAAGCTAATGCAGATGCGAATGTCCACATTAAGGGTCCGTTGGCAACTGAGTTGTTGGTGCACTATGAGAATGAATGGGGTAATCACGACAAAAATAAAGATGGTTTTGTGGATATGCCGGCTGTTAAGCAATATAATATACAGAACCGTTGGCGTAGTGTAGGGCAGCATTACATATTTCATGCTGGTGTTGGTTTATTGAAGGAAAAACGCGAGGGAGGACAGACAGGACATCATGTTTCGTTGCCAGATCCTTACCTTATCAACATTAAGACAGATCGCTACGAAGCTTATATGAAACATGCCTTTGTACTTAATCAGGAGCAGGGGACAAATATTGCCCTAATGGCAAATGGCAGCATGCATGAGCTGGATGGAGGCTATGGAAAGAAACATTATGATGTGAACCAAAAAAATCTCTATGCACAGTTGATGTTTGAAACCAACTTTACAAAGGAGCATAATCTGTCTGCCGGTTTGAGCCTGAACCACGATTATCTAAAGCAGAATGCTGTGGGAATGCTATATTTCAAAGATGTGCTTGTTCCTATAGGGGATTATTCTCCAAATCGTATTAAGCAGCAAGAAACAACTTCCGGAGCGTATGCACAATATACTTATAACAAGAACGAACGCCTCATTTTTATGGCCGGTCTTCGTATAGATCACAGCAACCTTTATGGTACATTCCTTACTCCGCGCCTACATGTTAAGTATGTACCTAATGATCTTGTCAGCTTCCGTTTGTCGGCAGGTAAGGGTTATCGTACCCCGTTTGCTTTAGCCGAAAACAGCAACTTGTTGGCCAGTGGACGCTGGCTGCGTGTTGATGCCGATTTGAAACAAGAAGAGGCTTGGAACTACGGTATAAGTATGTCTTGGCTTATACCACTATTCAACAACACGTTAAAAGTGAATACAGACTATTATTATACCGATTTCAAGCAGCAGGCAATAGTAGATTATGAGATGGATAAAAGTTTTATTCACATACATAATCTCCATGGTAAATCCTATAGTCATACATTCCAGATAGATGCAACCTATCCGCTATTTAAGGGTATGACACTTACTGCGGCATATCGTCTGAATGATGTAAAGAGTTCTTACGGACCAGACAATAAACTGATGAGAAAGCCTCTCACGAGTCTTTACAAGGGATTGTTGACAGCCTCTTATAAAACTCCACTGGGATTGTGGCAATTTGATGCTACCCTGCAGTTGAATGGTAGGGGCAACCTCCCTACACCAATTGTAGACGCTGGAGGCAATCCGCTATGGCCTAAACACTTCCGTTCTTTTGAGCAAGTAAGCGCACAGGTTACTCGTTGGTTCCGCCATTTCTCTATTTATGTTGGTGGAGAAAACTTGACAAACTTCAAACAAAAGAATCCAATTATAAACGCTCACAACCCATGGAGCCAGACTTTTGATACAACTTTGGCTTGGGGACCGATACAAGGAGCTATGGCATATATCGGCATACGTGTAAACTTTGGCAAATTATAATTATCATATTTTTAAGTTATCTATAAAACAAATAAAACAATGAAAAGAACAATGATTATTATGGCGATGCTGCTGATGGCATGCGTCGTTTATGGAAAAGACATCAAAACCTTAGTAGTTAGCACCACACCACAGATGCAGTGCGCTAGCTGTGAGGAAAAAATCAAGGGCAACTTGCGCTTTGAGAAAGGTGTCAAGAATATTGAAACCAGCATTGAAGAGCAGTCTGTTACAATTCAGTATGATGCCGAAAAGACAAATGAAGAAACACTTATCAAGGCTTTTGATAAGTTTGGTTACAAGGCTGTAAAGAAGGTTGCAGAGAAGAAGGAAAAGGCTGCAGCTGAGCACAAAGACTGTGCTAAGAAAGACTGCGATAAAGCAGCTGAGCACAAAGACTGCGCTAAGAAAGATTGCAATAAAGCAGCTGAGCACAAAGACTGCGCTAAGAAAGATTGCAATAAAGCAGCTGAACACAAAGACTGCGCTAAGAAAGAAGTAAACGAGAAGAAATAACACAGTCTTTAGTTTGTAGAAGGTTCTAAGTAGTGAATAGCAATGAGAGGGGCTGACTTTAGAAAGTCAGCCTTTCTTTTTCACCCCGCCTTCGGTAGAGATTCCATGCGGAGTTCCCATCGCTTTTATTTTTTTAATACAATTTATATTATGTTAAATAGAATACTTTCAAATTTAGAATAACGCACGGAAATACAGTGCCCCATTTAGTTCTGAGTAATAATTAAGTTAATATAATCAGAGCCGGTTCTACGCCTAAGCCATTCAGAAATCTTCTGTTTGTCATCGAGAGAAATCGAGTTCTCCGCAGATATATACACAATAATATTCAGCCCACTTTTAATATCATTAGTATCGGCACCGGATTCTATTGCACGGGAAATGCTTATAGACTCTATTTGCGGATATAGAGGTTGAATTTCTGTTATTGCTTGCTTTGTGAGTGTTTCTGTTTTCCTATACTCCTCTAACGATTTTCTCAGTTCAAGAATTTCTTTGTTCTGAAGACCTATAGTAGAATTAAGTTCCTCTCTGGTTGCAGATATATTCGACAGAGAACCTCTCAGGCTCATAAGGCTGTCGGACATGTTGCCCTGAATAAGACTAAGAGTATAATCTTTCATACCATATCGCGGCATCTTCTCAGAAGCTGCATTCAGTTGCTCCTCTGTAATCTCCTTTCCCACAGCCGCCAAAACTACTACCTTATTCTTTTTATCTATACTCTGCGATATTATCTGTGTACCATTGAAATTCATTTCAGATTTTACAAAGTTCTGAACACCAGATTGAAAGAAACTATCCCGCACTATACTAACCGTCATTATAGAGGCCGGTAACATTGTGGCCACAACTATTCCCAATAAATAATTTCTTACTCGCCTATACGCCTTGTCTTCCAATTTCACCTTATATCTGAAGCTCATCATTCTCACTCCTAAATAGGTTGCCAACGCTATGAAAACCGTATTGATGAAATATAGATAAAAGGCTCCGAGAAAATACTTTATGTTAAGACTGGCTATCCCAAAACCTGCGGTACACAGAGGCGGCATCAAGGCAGTAGCTATTGCAACTCCTGGTATTATATTTCCCCTATCTTTTGCACCCAAAGCCACTATACCTGCAGCGCCACCAAACAAGGCTATCAACACATCGTACAATGTTGGGGATGTTCTTGCAAGTAATTCACTTTGAGCTCCATGATAAGGTGTAAGAAAAAAGTATATAGCGGCAGTAATTAAACTGATTACGGTTGCAACAAGATAGTTGTTCAGAGATTTTTTAAGCAACTCAAAATCGTTAGTACCCACGGCAAAACCCATTCCGATAATAGGCCCCATCAGCGGCGATATCAACATCGCTCCTATGATTACCGCAGTAGAGTTCATATTGAGGCCCAAAGAAGCTATCAATATGGCAAAAACCAGAACCCACAAATTAGGTCCGCGGAACGAAATACCATCGTTGATACGAGTTACTACATCACTCTTATCTGTAAGAAAACCCCTCATGGAGAAGTATTTCTGAATTTCGGATCTGATAGTCTTCTTCTCTTTCATAATTTGTGGTACAAAGTATCGTGCCGTGCGTAATACGCCTTACCTAAACACAAATCTAATAAAATACTTTGTTAGTATAGCAGAAGTTTTCAGAAAGCACTAAACCTTATATTGAGGTTTTATGTAACTTTGCATATATAAAAAGCGCATAATGAATACCCAAGTTAAGATACCGCTGGCAGAAAGAATACGCCCGATTACATTAGACGATTATGTGGGTCAAGTACATCTTGTTGGCAGTGGCAGCGTTCTAAGGAACATGATAGAAAGCGGCAATCTTTCATCATTCATACTTTGGGGGCCACCGGGAGTTGGAAAAACTACTTTAGCCAATATTATATCAAAGCAGTTAGACAGAGCCTTTTACACGCTATCGGCGGTAAGTTCTGGAGTTAAAGAGGTAAGGGAAGTAATTGCTAAGGCAAAAGATAAAACCCTGTTCAATCCCAAAACCCCCATTCTGTTCATAGACGAAATTCACAGATTCAATAAAGGACAGCAAGATGCACTATTGGGAGCTGTTGAAGACGGAACTATAATATTGATAGGAGCTACTACAGAAAATCCGTCTTTTGAAGTTATCAGCCCACTGCTCTCCAGATGTCAGGTTTTTGTCTTGAAAGAATTAACTGCCAATGATTTAGAACAGCTACTGAACAGAGCCGTCAGTAAAGACCCCTACCTTATTAAAAGACAAATAGAGATTAAAGAAAAGGAGGCCTTATTCCGCTTTAGTGGAGGCGATGCCAGAAAATTACTCAATATATTGGAGATTATTGTATCCAGCATTCCCGAATCGGAGCCGATAATCATTACCAACGAGTTAGTAAAGGAGAGATTGCAGGAAAACATGGCAATCTACGATAAAAATGGCGAGCAGCACTATGATATAATTTCGGCCTTTATCAAAAGTATGAGAGGCTCAGATCCTAATGCGGCCGTTTACTGGTTGGCCAGAATGATAAAAGGCGGAGAAGACCCGCTTTTCATAGCTCGAAGAATGGTGATTTTGGCCTCGGAAGATATAGGTCTGGCTAATCCTAATGCCCTACTCTTGGCACAAGCAACTTTTGCCGCAGTTCAGCAAATAGGTATGCCGGAAGGCAGGATACCTCTATCTGAATGTGCTGTATATCTTGCTTGTAGCCCAAAGAGCAACTCGGCATACATGGCTATAGATGCTGCTATGGCTTTAGTAGAACAGCAAGGCGACCTCTCCGTACCATTACACTTGCGCAACGCCCCTACCAAACTCATGAAAGAGCTTGGTTATCATCAAGGTTACAAATACGCTCACGATTTTGAGGGCAACTTTGCCGACTTGGAATTCTTACCTCAAGAAGTTTCCGGTACAAAACTGTACGAGCCAGCCAACAACAACAGCGAGCAAGACATTAGAAGAAGACTCAAAATACTGTGGCAAAAATACAACTACTGAAGCTTTTTTGTAAATTTGTACGATGAAAAATTTGCAGCTACTTACTAACTACAACAACAAGATGTTCTTCCTAATGGCAGGTCCGTGTGTAATTGAGGGAGAGCAAATCACTTGGTCCATAGCCAAGCAACTGAAAACAATTGCCGAAAAGCATAAAGTACCATTCATATTCAAAGCGTCTTACAAAAAGGCTAACCGTTCCAAACTCACATCCTTTACAGGCATCGGCGACAAAGAAGGCCTGGCCTTGCTGCAATCTATAAGAGAAGAACTTAGAGTTCCCATAGTAACCGATATTCATAGCATAGAAGAAGCCGAAGTTGCTGCTTCGTACAATGTTGATATTCTCCAGATACCGGCGTTTTTATGCCGTCAGACAGAGCTTCTCCAAGCGGCTGCTCAAACAGGCAAATATGTGAATATCAAGAAAGGACAATTTCTCTCTCCAGAGGCTATGATCTTTGCCGTACAAAAGGTAAAGGATTGCGGCAAT
>ONYJ01000206.1 GCA_900322025.1 uncultured Bacteroidales bacterium
CGGATCTCCATTTGGATTTCCATCCTGTACATCAAAGATGTAAACAAAATCAATTCTGTTTCTTAGTTCTGACATAATTCAATTATTCTAAGTTTTTATTCTTCTTTCTTCGTGTAAAACCATTGGGTTTGTTGATAATAGCCTACAAAAAACCTTCCTTGGTCTTGCAGGTCAAGGTGAGCAGGGAAACCATCGGGACTAATCTTATCAACGATTTCCTGTTTCAATTTTTCAAACCAAATTTTCCGCCCCTCATTCAGTTTCTCCAAATGATGATACGATAGATTAAGAATGGTGGAGAAAACAGCGGCAGGAGTAGAACTTGCTGAGTTCATATAACGCTCACGAATAGAGTGTTGATTGTTTGCCTCTTCTTGGATTTTGTCAAGAACAGCAAACAGTCGGCCACAAAGGTAGCCTTGATTAGTGTTTTCTTTGTCTAACATTACTTCTATTTTTTTCTGATTATCATTTTGTTGTCTGTTCAAATACGCCTTGATGATGGCGGCACGAGTGATATTTAAGCTTTGCTCTGCACGAATACGGCGTATGCAACCAGCAAACAAAGTATATGGATAAGGCAAGCTTTGGAAAATACTTTTCACAACTGATTCGGGTAAATTTGGTGTAGCATCTGACGATTTGCCCCCCAATGTAACTGCCGCCAAAATCGAACGAAGCCCCATATAAGGCTTTTTCTCTTTGCGGGTGTCGGCAATTTCCATATCCTCGAAATGGCGAAGAATGCGAGCGGCAAAGTCCTTCAATGGCAGCTCTGACCAATAGGTAACGGCAATTCGTGCCGAATTGGGGGCAAGTCCCAGAATGTAGAATTTGTCGTCAAGCGAAGTTCTTAAACTACCAGAGTAGATGGCATTGAACGTCTTTCTCACTTGTTCTATATTTCTATTGGGATCATCCTCTTGTTCTGTGAATCCAAACATATTGAGAATGCTTTCTTCTGCTTGTCTTCCTGCTTCATCATCTTTGGATGCCCAAAAGAGGAATGTGCGGTTGCCGATTATGAACTTATTTCTTGAACCTTTTGAAAGCATACTAAGCAAAGCTGTCGTATATTTAAATTCTGCCTCATCTGAGACAGGTGCATTTTGCCCCTGTCTCTTTCCATACGAATCATATCCAGAACTTACTTGAAAAGATACTAGTTTTGCATTGCTTTTACCACCAAGAATAAATGTACTATAAGTAGTATTAACAGGTTTCGCCTTTTGTCCTGTAATAAGACAAATCGCCTCTTTGTTTTCGTTAGAAGCAGTATCTATCTTATGTTTAATAACTTGTTGGTCAGAAGCAGCGAGTGTTGTTTCACCAAAAATTCTAAAAGTCATGTTCTTAGAAAGTGATTTACATAGTCCATCCCAATTAACATCTTGGCTCATTTGTTTTACAGTTTCAATACCGTAGGACTGGTAAAACCTGCCTATTGCTCTAACATTTTTATTGTTAGGAAGGGCTTCAGAAAGGCCCTTCACATCCTTAACAAAAGCTGAAAAGTTTTTCTTATTGCTCTCCATTTCTTTTTGGAAGTCGAATGGTTTATCTGGCTTATCTGGTTTAACATCTTTCAACCCAAGAACGTATGCCCCATTATCTCCTAGGCAATGAGGAACAGGAGCTGAAGTCCTTTCCTCTGGTCTAAATGTTAATAATTGTGTGCCATCAACATCACCCAACTGTTCAATAGATCTAAAAACACCATTCTCATCAATAACAATAGCATAACAAAAATTTGTCCATGCCATTTGCATTGGAGGCAAGCTATTTACTCGCCGATCATAATAATCATATAACGCTTGCAGTATCATCTCAGTATCTCCTCACTGTTTTTAGGTGGAACATTTATAATGCCATTTTCCATGTATGCCCGATAGAACATTGCTGGCGGATTCTTCAAATCCTGTTCAAAATCCATATCATAGAGCATTATACCAAGGTCCCGACTCTCGGCAATCGGAGCAACCAATTCATCCTGTTCGGGCCTTATCAAACGAAATGAAGCCGAAAACTCGCGTGTGCCAAGATAAGGCTGGTTGAAACACTGACCTTTGCTTGCCCTACGCTCGAACATTGCGTTATACTTGCCCGGATTTTCATCTTTGCGTAGCAAGTCGGCTTCTTCTGCATCGATTTGTACATTTTTGGTTTCTTTCCTTTTCCATAGGGGAATAAAAACTAACTTAGCCCAAATCCGATAACGGACATCCTCAAGTAATAATGAGTTTTTCTGTTGCCTCTGTTCTTCAATAAAAATAGGATTCTTTGATGCAATAGCGCCAACCTCGTTCCGCCGAATCGTTGTCCATTTGATAGGATTCAGCACCTCTATTTTAGTCACTTGCCATTGAATAGCCGGCTTCCAAAAGATGGTCTCAAAGATAGCACGGGCTGCAGAAGGAGTAATTACATCATAACTAACTCGCTCAACTTTCAACTCAGGACGAGTAAAACAAGCCATTGGCCCCCATACCTCTAAGCAAAACTCTTTATCTGTGTATTCCATAATTTATATAATATACGTTTCTTCTATCCATTGATTACTTATGGTTAAACCTGTACCGGCTTTATAAAAGTTCGAATCTTTTACCACATACATATTCTCATAAGGCTCCTCTATGGCTCCAATATCTTGCAACCTTTTGAAATCAGGTTCACGAATACTAACACTATACTTAGCTAACTTCTTCATCAATGAATAAGACGGGCCATAAGTAATTAGCTGCTCATAGTATATAAGACTATCTCTCCAGTTAATCAATACAGATATTGTTTGGTCGTCTATCAGTCGAAACTGATTGGCAGCTTCTTCAAACTCACATTCAGGTTTATAGAGTAGAGACTCCATTTGCTTTTCGTCAAAGTTATCTATGCGCGAATGAAGCTGCTTAAAATATTTCTTCATTACATCAGGAGCAAACCAATCATGATTTTGTCCCATATTTAAACGAGCATTATTTGTTTGCGTAATAAAACCGCAAGGCAGAGGATGTTCTTTTCCCAAACTAAAAACAAAAGTCGTGCAGGGCTTCATTTTTCCTTCTCTGTTACAACGGCCTGCAGCTTGTAAGATAGAGTCAAGGCCAGCTTCTTGACGAAACACAACCGGAAAATCTATATCTATTCCAGCTTCTATCAGCTGGGTTGAAATAACACGAACAGGCTCATCTGTCTTGCTATTTAAAGTTTCTTTTAATTGCCTTATGACCTCCTCTATGTGAGCAGGGCACATCATTCGTGACAGATGAAGTCGAATACCTTCATCTGGTAATCGGTGAAATAACTCTTTAGCATCTTTACGAGTATTAACGATACATAACACACGATGGTGATTTGAAAGTTCGCTGGCAATCTCATCATAACTCTGTGAGCCCTCCAAAAATTCTAACTTAACACGGCGTAATTTATTATGTAATTGAGCATTATCAGGAATGATTTCATTTACGTCTGGTAATGCGTCAAAACTAGCCATCGGGTTAGAGCCTTCAATTCTTCCACTGAGTATCGGTTGACTGGCAGTAGTAAACAGAATAGATACGCCAAAGACACGTCTCAACGTGTCAAGTGTATGAACAATAGGTTTGTAGAAGCTCAAAGGAAGCGTCTGTACCTCATCTAAGATTACCACGCTTTTGGTAATGTTATGTAATTTACGACACTCAGATCGTCTGTTACTAAATAATGATTCAAAGAATTGAACATTAGTTGTAACAATAATGGGGCAATCCCAATTCTCCGTAGCCAACTGCATACGCTCTCTCATCTCCCTATTCTTAATATTTTCAGGATTAAAGTTAGAGTGATGTTCCAGCACATTCTTTTCGCCAAATATCTGTTTCAATGTGGCTGCGGTCTGTACGATAATACTAGTATAAGGAATGGCAATGATGATACGATGGAGGTTATTATTTACTGCATGACGTAGGGCCCATAGCACGGAAGCCAAGGTCTTACCTCCCCCCGTGGGGACTGTAAGACTGTAGTATCCACCTTTACTTTGACTTGCGTTGATACATTGCTCCTGAACATAATTACGGATGCGATTAACCTCGGAATCTGGTGCTTGTGACTTCAACTCTCGTAGATATGCCTCCAGCATCTTCAGGAGCTCTGACATAGATGTGCTACTACCACGAAGTTTTGCCTGCCCTGGGTTCATAAAGGCCTCCGTATCCAGACTGTCTGCATCAACAAGACATGAGAATAGCATGCGGATAATGTGGTGCAAATCATATTTTTCCAAATGTGGCCATTTTGGCAACGAACAATGGAGTGGTTTGCCTACCTCTACATCAGCAGGAATTTCACACTTAGTTTCTTCAATATAGTCACAATAGTCATATAGGCCTCTATGGTGTCCCGCTATGGGCTGTGCTATGAGTGGAGCTATACAAGGGTATTGCCTCTTTGCTATAACTGCTCCAACGTATGCGTGGTGTGGCCCAATCCGAACATTCTTATATGCCTTGTTGTATCCTGTTACACCCTGTATATACTTTTGCCAATCCGACTGTTCTTTCCCCTTGTCGTGCAAAAGTCCCATTAGTTGGCCATAAACACCCATACCAAACTCATCTGCAAAAACTTGCGCTTTTGCTGCAACTCCCTGTTGATGCTCAGCATTCAACTGAATAACCATATCGTTCTGCCGTATATGGGATATTATATTATCCTCTTGTTGTGCCATATAACTCTATATCCATGTCTATTCTGTTTTTAGCACTCTACAATTCAAAATGCAAAGCTATCGCGGTTTTTTGACAATTTATGTCAATAGCTAATTTCAGTGAAAAATATTTTACTTACATCTGAAATAAAGGTCTTTAATGTCCAAACAAAGCTTTATAAACTTGAACATCTAAGCATTCTGCACTATTAAACCCTTATCTGTGCCCAATTCTCCTGCCCTATGAAGTTGTTATTCTTTTCAATGTAATCTTTCCAGCAAGGCGCCACTCTAGTATGTAAGTCTGGTTTTGTCTTTCGTTTCCACAAATCTAACATTGAACTTTCTGCCTTAAAGATAATAAAACTCAACAGCTTAATCAAGCATAAAAATGTTTACATCTATTCTTGACCAATCTGGATTTGATGTGTCTTTACCTACAATTTTACAAGTAAACATTTTACCAGAATCCATCAGGCGTGCAAGTATCACATTATATCTTCTGTGCACCCACCCTATTCTTACATCTCTATAATAAATCCCGATAGCATTTTCATCTACTTCATTTTCGGGATGTCGGCGAAGGCTCAAAAGAACACCAGGCTCCAAATCTCCTAATACCTTGTTGAGTTCCGTGGCAAATGCTGTGCCTGCAACAAAATCATTGAGAAGGAATATCTCCTTCTTGAATGGAATTATATCGGACACATCTTTTCCACTAAAAAGAGCTATAAGTTCTGGCGGAATCTGTATTAAGTCTTTTGACATGTTCTCAAGATATTTAGATAATTATTCAATTCCTCGATTCTCTTCTTTGCAACTGCTATTTTTCCTTTAAGTTCTATTCTCCGCTTCTTTATCCAGTCTTTATCGTTTAACTTATCTCGATAAATGAAAGGGAATTGAGTGTTGAGAAATGCTATTCTATTCTCAAAATCTTTGATACTCTTCTTGAGTTTTGCTATCTGAGCTATCAATTCTATTTCCGAAAGTTCCGCTACATTATCGCAACAGTCTTCTGAATCATCTATAATGTTACCGTCTTTAAGTTCCATAAATATCTGCCTGAGAGCATTAAGATCATTGTTCCGATAAGCATCAGTTGCCTTAATAAATAATTGCTTTCCTTTCTTTGACACATGTGGATTTATATCGGGATGTAAAGCCTTGGCAATCTTACGGTAAAGGTCTTTGAGTTCATCACTCTCTTTAGCATTACAAGAAGATTTGGCAGGTTCGACAGACTTCTTAGCGGTCTCAAGTGCAAGTCTTTTCTCCTCTATTATTGCCTGATATTTTACCTTTTCTGCTTGTACCGCTTTATGTATCGCTATTTCATCGGCAAGTTTGCCTAAGTTAATCGCTAATTGTCTCAGGCTTATCTCTAAATTGATAATGGCGATTTGAAGCTCAAGCATACTCCAATTAAGTTCCAATGAGCCTAAACCCGTTTCGTAAATGTATATAAATGAAAGAGTAGGTTCTTCCTCATTCATCATATACTCCAACTGGAGAAAGAGTTCAGACGACTTACACTTTAACGCCTCTAACTCTTTTAGCAGTTCTTCTCTTCCTAAATATAAAGCAATATCTTTCACGAACCTTAGATATCCAACTCTATAACAGACAAACTAATCTTCTATGTCATCATAATTTTTGCGTTGGCCTTGTGATATTTGCCTTTTCAGAAATTTTGCAAATTTTTCGCTCATATCTCTGTGTCCATCGCCCATAAGATTAACAAAACTACCGATACGCCCGCCATCTCCGGAAAGTTTTATTTTTGCATATACGTTATTGTCGTCCCCTATCTTTTCTAGAAAGAAGGTTCCGTCCATATTGCCGCGCCTATCTATCTTCTCAACTTGGAGAGTTATTCTATACTTTGCATCTGCCCGGTCTGCCCCAAACATATATACTTCTTTTCTGCCCATATTATCAGAGAACACACGCAAAAATGATTTACGGAGCGATGCCTTGGTCTCTTCCCATTCTGCCTTACCCACCAGGTCTGCATAATCGTGCTCGGAAAGACCTTTGATTATCGCCTCTGAATAGTCTATAGAAAACGCTATAAAGTCTCCTGCCCTAAGGAGCATAAAACCATCTCCCTCCACAACACTTTTTCTCTTTATATAAAAACCACGATTAGACTTTTCTAAATAGTAACCTTTTAGCCATGTCTGGCCATTAGCCGTCTTAGACACAAACAACATAACCGCCAGCATAAAGGCAGCGGCTGTAAAGAATAGTTTTCTCATAAATTACTTATCTCTATTTCACAGCTTTAGGAGTCCAATTCTTTAGGAAACTCACCACTTTTTTCTTGTTGTAGCTCTCGCCTTCTTCTAAATAACCGGAATCTTGAATGTGTATAACCTTGCCATTGCCATCTAACACAACCAGAGCAGGATAGCCGAAACGCCCCGCATTGTTAAGCCTTTTTAGCAGGTTCTGAGATTTTTTAACTACTTCTGCATCTTTGCTTTTTGCCATTCTCGGATTGTAATTTACATGGATGTAAACATAGTTATCCGCAATCATCTTGCTGATTTCTGCATCGTTGGTAATATAATCGGCAAACTTCAAACACCAAGGGCACCAATTACCACCAAGCTGGCATATAACAAATTTATCTTCTTTTTTAGCCTTTTCCACTGCTTTGTCTATCTGCTCAAGCGGGTCTATCGTTTCGTCATATACTTTCTTTAAGCCTTGTTGAGCACTTGAGAGAACAGAGAATATGGCTAATAACATTACACTAAGGAAAAGCTTTTTCATATATCGCTGAATTTAGTTAAGTGATTATTCTTAGTTTGAGTAAAGTTAAAGATAAATTTTGGGTTACACAAACCGGCCTATATAAGTAACATACGATTAGGCAAATGTATGTTCATTTCTTAGCTTTCGGATGAGCGGTTTTATAAATTTCTCTGAGTTTTTCAAAGGAATTGTGTGTATAAACCTGTGTAGCAGCAAGATTAGAATGTCCTAACACTTCTTTGATACTGTTTAGGTCTGCCCCATTGTTAAGAAGGGCGGTGGCAAAACTATGCCGTAATGTATGTGGCGATTTTTTCCCGGCAATTGCCTTTATTCCCGACAGTTCCGTTGTAACAACTTTGTTTATGAACTCGGGATATAGAGGTTTGCCTCGGTTTGTAAGAAAAAAGTCATTTATTTTATCTGAGGCAGGAACAGGATCGGGGGTATCTGCCGAATGGCCGTTGGCTGCATAGGAATTTATGGCATCGGAAGATATCTCGTTCAAAAAATCATTACGCAGCACAAGGTAGTCTTCTATTTTTTCTGCCAGCAAGTTTGTTATAGGCACAAAACGCTGCTTGTTACCTTTTCCTATAATGCTGATTGTGTGTCTTATAAGATCTATATCACTTATTTTTAGCAATACAGCCTCTGCGCGCCTAAGTCCGGTGCCAAAAAGCAGGGTTACTATAAGCCTGTCTCTAACCGCACAGTAAGTTTGTCTTATGTTTTCGTGAGTGGAGTCAGAATCTTTTATGACTATGGGGGCATCAAAGTATTGCTGCAAAACATCGGGAGTGAAGAAAGAAGGCAAACGCTTTTTTTCTTTAGGCCTCACAACTTCTTTTACCGGATTGGTTGCTAACTTTTCTTGCTTAACCAAATAATTGCAAAAAGTACTGAGTGCACTTAAATACAGATTTACTGTACGAGCATCTAAATTATTATCCATCAAAGAAGACACATACCCTCTTATTATCTGATATTTAAGAGTTTCTATAACATCTTC
>ONYJ01000144.1 GCA_900322025.1 uncultured Bacteroidales bacterium
ACTCAGCCACGCTATCAATATAGCTTACGCCTTGGTGCAGAATGGAATGGCATAGATTTAGACCTCTTCTTCCAAGGTGTTGGAAAGAGAGACATGTGGACACAGTCTGCCTTTGTTATGCCGCTCATGAGAGGAGCCGATGCTATCTACAAAAACCAGACAAGCTATGTAACCAACGCCGATGTTGCGGCCGGTGTAATTAACCAAAAGGCTACTTACCCTCGTATGTTCCCTGGTAACGCCGGACAAGGTACCATTTCTGTTATAAATCTTGGAAACCACAACTTCTATCCACAGACCAAGTACTTGGTTAACATGGCTTATCTCAGACTCAAGAATATTACCGTAGGTTACACCCTTCCTAAGAATATCACTCAGAAAATCAAACTCGAAAAAGTTAGATTCTATGCGGGTATTGCCAATGCATTTGATATAATTAACCACACCAAGAAGTTTGGGCTCGATCCTGAAATAAACACAGGTAACGGTTCTCTCGGAAACGGTGTTTGGGGACGTACAGATCCATTTATGCGTACATACTCTTGCGGTTTACAAGTTACATTTTAATTGAAATATTACAGATATGAAAAATATTAGATTTGTTATCTTGATGTTGTCCGTACTTGCAGTTACAAGCTGCGATAAGTTCTTGGACAAAAAGCCGTTAGACCAGTTCACCGACGACAACTTCTGGACAAGCGAAACCAATGTCCAGACATTCGCCAACAATTTCTACGACGAATTTACAGGTTACGGCAACGCTGGTGGCAGCGGTGTATTCTACTTCCAGACACTCAACGACAATCAGGCAAGCAGCGGTTTTGCACAGTGGACCTACCAGAATGTTCCTGCTTCCGTTTCTTTGTGGAGCTCTAACTATACAGCCCTAAGGCGTGCAAACCTTATGATTGCAAGAATACCTGGAATAGCTTCTATGTCAGATGCTTCTAAGAATAACTGGATAGGTGTGGCTCGCCTTTACAGAGCTTTGAAGCACTATCAGCTTGTTCGCGCCTTTGGAGATATTATATATGTTGACAAAGTGCTCGATGTTAATGACGAAGATAAAGAATTGTATCTGTATGGTGCAAGACAAGACAGAGATCTTGTTATGGACAAAGTTCTTGAAGATCTTAACTTTGCCGTAACTAACATTACCATGAACGCCACCTCCAGAGTGCTGTTCAATGCTAATGTAGCAAACGCCATCAAGTCTGAAATTTGTCTTTATGAAGGAACTTTCTGCAAGTATCGTTCTACTGCAGATGGTCAAAAAGCTCCGGATGCTGCTCGTGCAAACAAATTCTTAAACGAGGCAAAAACAGCCAGCCTAGCATTGATGAACAACTCCATGTTTGCTCTTAATAGTTCTTATCAAGCCAATTATAACTCCGACGATCTTAAAGATAATAAAGAGATGATTCTTTATAAGCACTATGCTACCGGTTACCTTGTTCACTCTACAATAAGCTACACCTGTTCTTCTACAATGCAACATGGTATGAGCAAAGCTGCCTTTGATTCTTATCTGTTTAAGGATGGTAAGCCACGTGCTACAACCTCTGAAGACAACACAGACCATCCGGTTTATGATGCCACCAATCAAGAGTTGAGCATCAAAAACCTTCTATCTGTGAGAGATCCGAGGCTTGCTGCTGCTATAGACCCTGTTTTGATGTACAGAGGCAATGGCTACATAAGATTTGCAGGTATGGAAACTACTTCTTCCACAGGTTATGGCGTTTATAAGTTTGATAACAGCAAATTTGCCACACAGTATAGAAATCAATCCAGTTCAAACTATTCAGATGCACCTATCTATTGGTTGGCGAATATTTATCTGAACTATGCAGAAGCTTGTGCAGAACTCGGTTCTATTTCTCAGTCAGACTTAGACAACTCCATCAACAAACTTAGAACCAGAGCCGGTATGCCACATCTCACAACTTCTCCTGCAGCAGACCCAGCTAACAACATGGGAGTAAGTGCATTGATTTGGGAAATCAGACGCGAAAGACGCGTTGAGCTCATGTACGACAACAACGACCGTTACTGGAGTCTTATACGTTGGCATCAGCTCGATAAACTCGATACCCAAAACTATCCAGACTTAGTAAAAGGCGCATACGTAATGGACGACCCTATCATGGCAGATCCTAACGCTAACAAGCCTGCAGTTACTGCCGATGGATATATAGATGCCAGCCAAGGTCTAAAAAGAACTTATAATGCTAAGCACTATCTCTATCCTATTCCTTCAGGACAGATAGATTTGTACGAGGCTGTCGGAAAAACCCTTACACAAAACTATGGTTGGTAAACCATTTAAGTGTTAACGCAAAAAAAGAGGTCATTGAAAAAATGACCTCTTTTTTTTATTAACTTTTTATTACCAATTAGTCTGATAAAGAGAATCTGCGGAAAGAAAGAACTTTAACCTCAGCATCCATTCTCTTTAGATACTGCGATACGGTTTCTTTTCCATCGCCCAAAGCAAGTACCTGCTCATTAAGGGTTTTCTCTTTAAAGAACTTGTTTAAACGACCATTGGCTATATTCTGAATCATAGCCTCCGGCAGCGAAGCGGCTTTCTGCTCTGCAGCCTCTTTCATTATCTTTCTTCCCTGCTCTGCCTGCTCTGCAGTAATCCAACCCTTTGCTATATTGCTCTCTATATGATCTTCGCTGTCGAAATGGTTAGGGTTAAGACCTGCCTTGTTTAAAGCAGCCTCTACTGCCTTCTGTACCATTTCTTCCTTTGTTTTGGTAATAGCTATAGAAAGTTCTTCATCTTTCTTGGCTTGAGGAATATCGTCTGCTGTAACGGCTATAGGAGCCATTGCAGTAACCTGCATTGCTATTTCCTTTGCAACCTCGTCTGATATCTTCTTGCTAAAACCTACTATTGTTGCTATTTTTTGATTATTGTGAATATAGTATCCTACAAAAGGAGCCTCTATCTTCTCATAGCATGCAATAACATGTTTCTCACCGCTCTTGCCGGTTTGATCCATAATTGCATCTTCTATAGTAAGATCTCCCAGCTTACATTTTTTAAGCTCATCCAAGCCGGCCGGTACATTTGCAATAGCAACATCTGCTATGCTATTTGCAAGCGTCTGGAATCCTTCTGTTTTTGCCACAAAATCTGTTTCGCAACCCAAGCAAACCATAGTAGCAACCGTTTTATCGGCATTGGTTCTGGCCAAAACGGCTCCCTCTGTGGTTTCTCTGTCTGAACGCTTGGCAGCAATAACCTTACCTTTTTCTCTGAGTATTTCCTTTGCTCTTTCGAAGTCGCCCTCGGCCTCTATCAAGGCCTGTTTGCAGTCCATCATACCGGCCTGCGTCATTTGGCGAAGCTTCATTACCTCTGATGCTTTGATTTCCATAATAATCTCCCCGTTTAATTATTCTGCATTTTGTTCAGGCTTTGTTGCCTTTTTAGGCTTAGCCTCATCTGTGCTTACCTTTCTTCTTGGGCGAAGTTTTTTACCTTCCGGCATAGTATCTGAAGATTTCTTGTCGTTCTCCATTTTAGCCAGATCTCTTTCCTTAGCCTTCTTTTCTTCTTCTGCAGCGGCCTTTTCTTTCTCGAGTTTCCTTTCAGCCAAACCTTCAGCAATAGCACCGCAAAGAGCACTTACTACAACAGCTACGCTCTTTGCTGCATCGTCGTTGGCAGGAATTACAAAATCGATAGGTGTAGGATCGCAACATGTATCCACCATTGCTATAACAGGAATATTAAGCCTTTTAGCCTCTTTTACAGCATTAGCTTCCTTCTGAACATCAACAACAAATAGTGCAGATGGCAAGCGGCTCATATCAGCAATAGAGCCCAAGTTCTTTTCCAACTTGGCTCTCTGGCGATCTACCTGCAGTTTTTCTCTCTTTGCAAGAGTTTCATAAGTGCCATCTGTTTTCATTTTATCAATGGTATTCATCTTCTTAACAGCCTTGCGGATTGTTGGGAAGTTTGTTAGCATACCACCTGGCCATCTTTCTGTAACATAAGGCATATTTACGGATTTGGCCTGCTCCGCAATTATGTCTTTAGCCTGCTTTTTAGTTGCAACAAAAAGAATCCTCCTACCACTGCGGGCAAGGTTCTTCATCATAACTGCTGCATCATCTATCATAAGCACGGTCTTGTGCAGGTCTATTATATGGATTCCTTTCTTCTCCATAAAGATATAAGGAGCCATCTTAGGATTCCATTTTCTCTTCAAATGACCGAAGTGTGCACCTGCATCTAATAATTCTTGGAAATTTGTTCTTGGCATTTTAATAACCTTTAATAATGCTTTGTTAATTTTTCTTTTTTGCCTCTGTTGGATTTCTTAAACCACAAGGCCTCTTTTCATCAATCTTCCGGTAGAAAATACTCCTGAAGATTTTCCGCAGAATGGCAAAGAAGTGGTAATCTTTCTGAGTCCACAGCTTTTATCCCATTCTGTGCTCTGTTCTTTGAAACGTAAAACTAACGCTTGCTGAACTGGAAGCGTCTGCGTGCACCAGGCTGACCAGGCTTCTTTCTTTCTACCTCTCTTGCATCTCTTGAAAGGAAACCTTCCTTCTTCAGAGCCGGACGATAAGCCTCGGCATCTATCTTGCAGAGTGCGCGCGAAATAGCGAGGCGAAGTGCCTCTGCCTGTCCTTTAATACCACCACCATCTAAGTTAACCGTAATATCAAAGCTTCCGGCGGTGTTGGTAATATTAAGAGGCTGCATTACTATATACTTGAGAGAATCGTCTGGGAAATATACTCCCAGTTCTTTTCCGTTAATTGTAATGTTGCCTTTGCCTGAACCCACATAAACGCGAGCAACAGCTGATTTACGTCTTCCAAGGGCGTTTACTTTCTCCATGCTCTAAAT
>ONYJ01000231.1 GCA_900322025.1 uncultured Bacteroidales bacterium
GAACTGCTTGTTTGGTTCAAAATCCATCTGGCCCTGCATATAATCGCGATATGCAAGCCTTATTTGATTGTTGAGTTCGTTCAGGTGCGGGCGCAGGCTCTCCGCTAACCACTCCCCAAAAGCATCGGCAAGTCTGATTGCAGGATCTGCCTCTACAAGTTCCTTGTCTTTAGGTTCCAAGGCCAATACCCTTTCTTTGTCTGTAAATATGGTTTTAGAGAAAAGGTCTTTCTGCCAAGCCTCTACGCTGCCATAAGCCTTTAGCTGATCTTTAAAATACTGTGGCTGAAAATCTTCTGGTATGTTGTCTGCAAATGCTTGCAGCATAGCAACAAACACTTCCTCGTCTATCTGCTGATAATAATCTTTAAAGAACACTTCAGCTATATTGCTTTTAGCCTTTGGATTTTTAAGATTGTTTCTCAAATCTGATGCAAAATTAAGAATTTCCACAGCTCGTATGGTTTCTGTATAGTATTCATACGCAATAAAGTATGGTTTCCTTTCTGCATATAGCTTTTCCAACTTTTCTAAAAGCCCTTCGTAGCGTGTACCTTTTGCCCACTGCCTAAAACGCTGCTGGTATGCTTTCTTTTTAGCCACGGTAGCCATTCTCTTCAGCCCCTTTGCCTCTCCCTGCCATTTCTTCCAAGCATTGGACACACTTGCAGCCTTTGACGAGTACTGAATTCGTACTACCGGGCTCTTTGCCATGTATTTTTTCATTATATCCAGTCTCTTTGTCCTCAATTCTATTTTCTGAGGATCTGAGATATTGCCTATATAATCTACTTCGTCTGAGGTGATATATTGTTTTGTGCTGCCCGGGCAACCATAAACAAAGGTAAAGTCGCCTTCTTTAACTCCTTTGCGGCTTATTTTAAAAAACTTTTTAGGCTTATATGGCACATTGTCTTCCGAATAATCTGCCGGATTATTGTCTTTATCTGCATATATTCTGAATATTGCAAAATCCCCTGTATGACGCGGCCACATCCAATTGTCGGTATCGCCTCCAAACTTACCTATAGATGAAGGTGGGGCACCAACAAGGCGAATATCGCGGAAAGTTCTAAAAACGAATAAAAAATACTGATTGCCATAAAATAGAGCCTCTACATTAGCCCGTAAGCCACTACCGGCTTTTGTGGCGTTCGATACCAATGCTCTGCTATTAACTCTGATTAAAGAATCTCTCTGCTTTTCGCTCATCCACGTCTCATAACCTGCTAACACTTTTTCTGTTACATCTTCCATGTATTCCAAAAAACTCACCGTAAGCCCCTTATTAGGTAACTCTTCTTTTAGGTTCATTGCCCAAAAGCCGTCTTTCAGGTAATCGTGTTCTACGCTACTGTGCTTCTGAATCTGTCCATAGCCACAATGGTGGTTTGTGAATAAAAGTCCCTTATCAGAAACCAGCTCTCCCGTGCAACCAGAACCAAACAAAACTACAGCATCCTTCAGACAGGCTTTGTTTACGCTGTAAACATCTTCTGCCTTGAGTTTAAATCCTTTGGCTCTCATATCTTTAATTCTCTGGTTTATAAGAACCGGAAGCCACATTCCCTCGTCTGCTTTTGCAGGTATAACGGTTAGCAATACAAATATTGCTATAAGTATTCTTTTCATACAATATAGGTTTATATCACAATACTAATATACAGGTATATAAATAGTGTATAACGGATACTTAGTCGCCACTTCCCATAGCCTCAAAAGGTTTGCCGTCCAAAATTCCCCTCAAGGTATTTCCTCCATCATATACGTACCCCTTAAATATTACACGACCGGTACTATCCTTCACCACAATTTTTCCGGTTTGCGTATCAACCAAAGCCTCTTCTGAATAATCCCCATATAGAAACTTTGGAGCTCCATCTTCGCCAATAAGCGGAAATTCTAAAACTACAGATTGTCCATCGGTAAAAAAGAAATAGGTGCCGCCAAACATAGTCCACACCTCTTCTCCTGCGTCTGCCTCTATGTTCTCGTCAAACAAATCAGCAGTTGCTGCCTGTGCTACTTTTATGGTATCTGCAATATCAGTTACAGACTGATTTTGTTGCCCTTTTTTATCTTGTGGTTCATTCTTGCAACCAATGCAAAGCGCAACCGCCACAGAGCACATGCACACATAGAATGTAAACAATTTTTTCATGGTAAATAAATATGTTTAATGTATAGATGAATTATATCCATTTTTTAGTTCAAGTGCCAAGCCAATACGCAAAAACGACTGATAGATATGATAATCTACCATCGTTTCGCAGTAACCATGTCTGTAGTGTACAAACAATGCAGGCAAAAACGTCCCCTTTGCAGACAATCTATACGAAGCGCTGCATTCTACATTGTAGTTCTTAAAATAATTGGACGGATTAACGAGTGCAGTCAGACGCACACGATTGTCTAATGCCTTATATGTTGTCCAAAATTCCATGTAACCACGTTTCTTAAACCACGAAGGCATTGTTTTAAGCTTTTCACAATAGCCTATCCAAACCTTTGTGCCTAATGTAAGATTCTGGCTTACCGTATAAAGAGCCCCAGCGTATATAGTATTGGCCGATCTCGATTCTGAATACGCATAACCATTGGATTCATGGCTCAGCCCAAACATAAAATCGCACTTAGGATTATTATACCAATAAACGCATATTCCCGGGTTAAAAACATTCTCTACAATAGGACTGGATTTATCGTATAGGTGCCAAACAGCCCTTTCTGTATATGTTCCCAAAATATCCACATTATCTTTTCGGGCCAACCTTACGGCTATACTCAGCTGAAAACGAACATCTGTATTATGTTTATTGGCACGCATATTTGTAGGAATGCCCGTAACAAAATAAGTTTGTCTAAACATACCAAATACAGGAAACTTCTGACGCTGTGTTTCTGTATAAAAATTATCGTCTGACTCCAAAACCGCCTCTAATGTATCAGACAATATAGAAGCTGCTGCTGAAAAAGAAGACACAAGTAAAGTTAATATAGTTACTATTAAACCAAATCGCCTCATGGAATTCTTCAGTTGGCACAATGTACAAATATGGCAAAAATAAACGATAAAACCTATCTTTACTTGTAAATAAAAAAGTGTTGCCTAC
>ONYJ01000160.1 GCA_900322025.1 uncultured Bacteroidales bacterium
ACCTGCCTCATCAGAATACTGAAGTTTGTGCTGCCTTTCATATACGCCAGTGAACTGCTGGCTGAATATATCAAGGCAATGGAGATTAGGCTTAGCAGAAAGAATATCGCCCAGATGCCTTTGTCGCCGTGCAATCTTCGTATTACCTCTTGCTGTGTTTGTTGCAGAAGAGTGCCTTTCTTTTCATTATTGTTGTCTGTTCCAGTCATTTGTCTAACAGGAAATAATATTTTTACAATTCTCTTATGGCTTTTTTGAACTGCTCGCCTCTGTCTTCGTAGTTTTTGAATAAGTCAAAACTTGCGCAACACGGGCTTAAAAGAACCGTGTCGCCAGGTACGGAGTTTTCGTAAGCAGCGCGTACAGCTTCTTTAGCACTGGTTACATCGATTATTTTTTCTACTTTATCGGCAAAGCACTCGTGTAGCTTTTTATTATCGAGACCCATGCAGATCAGAACTTTTACCTTGTCTTTTACAAATTTGTAAAGTGGTGAATAATCGTTGCCTTTATCAGTGCCGCCTGCAATCCACACTACCGGGGTTGTCATACTTTCTAAGGCATACCAAGCAGAATCTACATTAGTGGCTTTGGAGTCGTTTATATACATCACTCCTTTTATAGACTGCACTTTTTCCAACCTATGCTCAACTCCTTGAAAATTCATCAGAGATTCTCGTATAACCTTGTTGTCTATATTAACAGCCTTGGCTGCTATGGCGGCTGCCATAGAGTTATAGACATTGTGTTTGCCCTGCAAGGCTAATTCTTTGAAATACATGGAGTATTCATCGTCTTCGTAGCGTACGAAGAGGCGGTCTTCATCTATATAGGCTCCCTGTTCAACCTTCTTTTTCTGAGTGAACGGAAGTTTTTTGGCGGTAAGCACTATTCGATCTAACTCTTTTGTACTTATAGGATCGTCTGCACAAAATACAAAGCATTCTTTCTCTGTCAGGTTCTGAACAATTCTGAACTTGGCATCCACATAGTTTTGCATCTTGAACTGGTATCTGTCTAAGTGGTCTGGAGTTATATTTGTTAGAATGGCTATGTCTGCCTTAAAGCTGTACATTCCATCTAACTGAAAACTACTGAGTTCTATTACATAGTAATCGTATCTTTCCGTGGCTACCTGATATGCGTAACTCTTGCCTATGTTGCCGGCGAGGCCCACATTGAGCCCGGCATTTTTAAGCATATAGTATATCAAAGAAGTGGTTGTGGTTTTGCCGTTGCTTCCGGTTATGCAGATTTTTTTTGCATGATCGTATCTTCCGGCAAATTCTATCTCGGATATTATCGGTATGCGGTATTCTTTTATATTCAGAACCATAGGATTTTCATCCGGAATACCTGGGCTTTTGATAACTTCGTCTGCACACAGAATCATTTCCGGTGTATGGCGACCTTCTTCATATTCTATTGAGAACTTGGAAAGAGTTTGTTTGTATTCCGGTTTTAAGGAGCCTGCATCGCTGAGAAATACATCAAACCCCTTAACCTTGGCCAGAACGGCGCTGCCAACACCGCTCTCTCCACCTCCAAGTATCACAATCCTTTTTTTACCCATATCAATTTTATCAAACAATAATCTTAGAACTTGTGTTTATCTTATCTTTAATGTTATTACAGACAATACTCCCAGAACTATGGTTATAATCCAGAACCTTACCGTAATTTTTGCTTCTTTGGTAATATGGTAAGGCCACTGGATTATGGCGTCTGGATTCGTTTTCTGAAAATGATGATGTAGAGGACTCATTCTGAATACTCTAACACCAGTGCCGGTTTTCTTGCGTGTATATTTGAAGTAATATCTCTGTATGAGCACGCTTAGGCTTTCTACGAAGAATATACCGCAGAAAATAGGTATCAGAAATTCTTTTCTTATCATTATTGCCGCTACTCCAATTATACCGCCTATAGCTAATGAGCCGGTATCGCCCATAAAAACTTGGGCCGGGTAGGTGTTATACCAGAGAAAGCCTATTAGGGCTCCGATAAAGGCTGCCATAAAAATTACTATCTCGCCTGTGTTTGGTATATACATTATGTTCAGATAGTTAGCAAATATTGCATTGCCTGAGAGATAGGCCAGAATTGCAACTGTAGCTCCCACTATGGCAGAGGTTCCGCTTGCCAGACCGTCCATCCCATCTGTGAGGTTTGTTCCGTTCGATACCGCAATCACTATAAAGGTGATTATGACTACATATATGATATTTGTAGCCCAATCTTGAAACTTGCCTTTTCCCGGGGCAAGCCATGAGTATTTGAACTCGTTGTGTTTTAAGAAAGGTATAGTGGTGGTGCGGCTTTTTACATCGCGATAATATATAACTTTCTTATCTCCCACTCCTCTTACCACTTCTTTCTTTTCTCCAGCATGTGGAGTTTCGCTGTAAAGGCGTATTACATTCTGTTGGCTGGCCAAAAGAGAAACGCCTACAACTATACCAACGGCCAACTGCCCAAAGATTTTGTACCTTTCCTTCATTCCGTCTTTATTTTTCTTAAAGACTTTGATGGAATCGTCTTTGAATCCTATTGCTCCTAAGCATATAGTGGTGAATATCAGCAGCTGAACATATAGGCTGGTTAAGTTGCAGAACAGCAATACCGGAATCAATATGGCAAGCAGTATGATAATGCCGCCCATGGTAGGGGTTCCTTTCTTTTGCTCGTCTCCCTCGAGACCAAGCTCTCTGATAGTTTCTCCTATCTGTTTTTGTTGCAGCTTACGGATAATTTTAGGGCCAATCCAAAATGCTATTATGAGAGCAAGAATAATACAGGCAGTTCCACGGAACGAAATGTAATTCATCAAGTTAGCTCCCGGAATATCCAAGCCTATGCTTTCGAACCATTTGAATAAGTGGTATATCATACTATTCTATTATTTTGTATTGTTGTATTCTCTAAGTCTAAAGGCTTCTTTTACAGTTTCCATGTCGTCCATGTGCCTTTTTTCTGTTCCTATAATCTGATAGTCTTCGTGCCCTTTTCCTGCAACCAGAATTATTGAGCCGGGTTTGGCTGTGGCAACAGCGTTTTGTATGGCGTGTATTCGGTCTGGTATAAATTTGGCTTTGAGCACAGAGTCGGCATTCATGCCGGCTTTTATGTTTTCTATTATGGCCATAGGGTCTTCTGTGCGTGGGTTATCGCTGGTTACAAATATTCTGTCTGAATATTTTCCGGCAATGGCCCCCATCTCAGGGCGTTTTGTCTTGTCTCTGTCGCCGCCGCAACCAAATACGCATATAAGCTCGCCTACGGGTTTTAGGGCTTTTAGGGTTTTCAAAACATTTTCAAGGGCATCTGGTGTGTGGGCATAATCTACAGCCGCAATAATATTGTCTTCTCCTCTGAAATATTCTAACCTTCCGCTTACGCTTTTCAGCGAGCTCATTATCTTGATAACTTCATCGTGAGGAGCCCCTAACAGAATAGCTGTCCCATAAATGGCCGTGAGGTTTTCTGCATTGTACTCTCCTATGAAATTGCACCATACTTCTGTTCCATTTATGTTGAGCAACATTCCATCTATGCTTTGCTCTATGATTCTTGTCTTGAAATCTGCAACATTATGCGTGGAGTATCTATGTATCTGTGCTTTTGTGTTTTGCACCATAAATTCTCCGTTGCGATCGTCTATATTCGAGAGGGCAAAAGCGTCTTCTGGAAGTGTGTCAAAAAACTGCTTTTTGCAATTGCGATAGTTTTCAAAGGTTTTATGATAGTCGAGATGATCGTGAGTGAGGTTTGTGAATATTCCCCCCGCATATTTAAGCCCGAGTATTCTCGCCTGATCTATGGCATGGGAACTTACTTCCATAAAGCAGTAGGTGCAACCCTCTGTAACCATTCTGTCTAACAGACTGTTAAGCTCTAACGGCCCCGGCGTGGTATTTATGGCAGGTAACTTTTCTTCGCCGATATAGTTTGCTATTGTAGATATAAGGCCGCACTTATGTTTCAAGGCAGTAAAGGTTTTATAGAGAAGTGTGGCAATAGAGGTTTTACCATTGGTTCCGGTAACTCCTATGAGTTGTAGTTTTTGAGAAGGATTTTGGAAGTTGTTTACGGCTATCATGGCCTCCGCCTCTCTGCTACTCTTAACTATTATGTAAGTGATCTGATCTCTATCTCCTCTGCGAATAGGTTCTTCTTCTTCTTCCGGAATATTTTCGCATACGATGTATTGAGCTCCTTTCTCTATAGCACTTTTAATGAACTTGCTCCCATCTGTTACTGCTCCTTTTACAGCAATGAACAGTGAGCCTCTGGAACATTTTCTGGAGTCTGCGGCAATGCTTTTGATATCGGCAGAATTAACTACGCTAAACAAAGCGGTATCTTGGAAAAGTTCTTCTCTTCCCTGAAATTCTCGTATTATTCTTATCCCTTTGAGTAGTTGACCTAGTCTCATTGCTGCTGTTTTTGGTTTTGTTTTATGTTTATTTCGTTTGCCAACGTGAGGTTAACTTTTTCTCCTTTGTTTAGCGAAGTTCCGGAAGCCGGTATTTGGGCTACAACTTTTCCGTGTCCGCTAAAGCTTACTTTATATCCTTGTTTTTCAAGTATATAAAGAGCGTCTTTCAATCCCATGCCAATTACATTAGCAAGAGAATCTTTTTCTACGTAAAGCCTGCTTGCCTTTATTGCGTTGCTGTCTGACAAAAAGGTAAGCCATTTGCTGTTTCCTATGTTTGCCACCGCTTCCACACCGTTTGTTGAGGGTACTTGCTGAAGTACGGTTTTACTGTCTGCGCCGAGGCCCGCTGCTATTTTAGGATTGCTCTTAACAACAGAATTTTGCTTGCCGTTCAATACCTCATTCCATCTTGGCGTATTGGCATAGATAAATCTTGCTATTTTTAGGAATGGCGGTCCGGCCAATGTGGCTCCGTAAAAATTGCCGGCTGTGAGGCCTGAATATAGAACAACAATAACAGAGTATTCCGGATTCTCTGAAGGAAAGAAGCCGCAAAAAGATGCCTGATACTTTCTCATTCCACCCTTTTCGTAACCTCCTCCCTCGAACGCCATTCTTGCAGTTCCGGTTTTCCCACTTATGCTGAAAACCTCCTTGTTCATCATTTTTCCGGTACCATCTGTAACTACAGCTCTTAACGCCTCTTTTGCCTGTTGGGCGGTCTTTTTGCTGCAGATGGAACCGCTTATTTCTTGTGGCTTAAATTTCTTGATAATGCGTCCGTCTTTTTCGTAGCCTTCTATAAAATAAGGCTTCATCATTTTACCATCGTTTGCAATTGCATTATAAAAGGTGAGGGTGTGCAGCGGAGTTATCAGCAGTCCATAGCCAAAACCCATGGAGGCAAGTGTGCCGTGGGTCCAGTTAGGTCCGTCAGGAGAGTGAATTACTGCCCTGCCTTCTCCCTGTATGTCTAAATGAAACCTCTCGCCGAGTTTCATGTTTTGTATTCTATTAACAAACTCTTTCGGGTTGCTTGCATAGTTTCTTGTAACAATTTTTGCGAAGCACACATTTGAAGAATGGGCAAAGGCTCCTTTGAGATTAACAACTCCCACAGCGTGGCTGTCCGACACCCTTTGTCCCATATATGTCCAAGTTCCGTTTCCGCCATCAACAATGGATTCAAGCGTTTCTTTTCCGTCTTCCAGAACTGCAACCAGTGTAATGAGCTTTAGTACAGACCCGGGCTCTGTGGCTTGTCCTACTGCATAGTTCAAAGACTCATCAAAACCGCCTTTACCATCGTTTTTCAGGTTGGCAATGGCGCGTATGGCGCCTGTTCTTCTTTCCATAACTACGGCAGTGGCACCCTCTACATTGAATCCTTTAGAAAGTTGTTCTCTAAGTGCATCTTCTACAGCCTCTTGTAGATCTATGTCTATTGTAGTGCGTATGTCGTATCCATCTTTTGGAGCAAGGTTGTTTTCGGAGTTGACAGGAACCCATTCTCCTCCCATAAGCCTCTGATATGTCTGTATTCCGGAAGTTCCCTTTAGATAATAATCCCAACTGCCCTCTATGCCTGTTCCAATACCCACGCTGTTGATAAAACCTATGGTTCTGTAGGCGGTTCTGCCGTAAGGGTTCTTTCTTTTATATACTTCTTCTATTATTATTCCTCCGCTGTTCCCACCCTTGTTGAATAGAGGAAATTGCTTAACTTCAGATAGTTCTGAGTAATCTATAAGTTTGTTGCTTATGTTGAGATAGCGCTTGCCGTTTTTTCTGCCTTCTGTAATCAGCTTTTTATATTGAGCAGCCGTTTTTCCCTTGTAGAAATTTGCCAAAGCCTGACATAATCCGTCTATGTACTTATTAAATGTGTCTGTTTGGCTTACAGTGCAGTCTATATGAATCTTGTAATAAGGTATGCTGCTGGCGAGTAGTTTTCCGTCTTTTGCGAGTATATCGCCCCTTACAGGTGTAATTTCCTTCACTCTATAGGCTATGTTATCTCCGGATTTGATGTTTTTTTTGAAAAACTGAACAAATACAATTCGCACCAGCACAATTACTACCAGCAGAATAATTATTTGAAACACTCTGGCGGAGCGCTTAAAAATCTGTTTGTATTTATCCGTCGCTTCCATACTCATACTGTTTAAAAGTCTTCTTTGGCGGAATCATACTTTTTGACTCTGAAAGCCGGCTGGGTAGGATTCTTTAGTGTTGAGCCGCTTTTACGGAGCCTGAACTCTATTTCGTTTCTGCTGCTTTGAGCTTGTAGTTTGGCCTCTTTACTTGTGTAATCTGCCTTTAAGTTTTTTATTTCTCTCTGATTCTGGCTGCTGGCTTTTTGTGTATTTATAACAGCAAGATTGATAGTAATATACAGGAATATAAGCAGAAATATATATACGATAAACAGCCACTGACTGGCAAGGCTCTTTCTAGTTAGAAAAGCCCCTCCCAGCAAATCGCCTTTTATGTCGAATTTCTTTTTTGTCATCCTATATTATTTTACCTCTATAACTTTTATCGACCCTTTTTCTGCATATCTGAGTTTTGCACTTCTGCTTCTGCCGTTTGCAGATATTTCCTCTTCGTTCGGCAGTATAGGTTTTTTTGAAATTGTGCCAAAAACTCCCTCTGCCTTCCCCTGCCTGAAAAAATTTTTAACAATCCTGTCTTCTAAAGAGTGGTAAGTTATTACCGAGAACCTGCCACCATTTGCGAGTACCTCTTTTCCTCCTGCCAGCATATCTTCCAGTGCCCTTATTTCTTGATTAACCTCAATTCTAAGGGCTTGAAAAATTTTACCCAGAAACTTTTTTTCTGTTTGTTGGTTATAAAATTTTGCAAGGGCATGTTTGAGTTGCTCTGTAGATGTTATTTTGTTTTCCCTACAAGTTTCTCTGTAGGAGCATATTGCAGAAGCTACTCTGCCAGACCCTTCAATCTCTCCGTAATCTTTGAAGAGCATTGCAAGTTTTTGTTGGCTGTAATTGCTTACAATATCAGTAGCCTTTAGTTCAGACAACTGATTCATCCTCATGTCTAACTCGGCGTCAAATCTGTACGAGAATCCTCTTTGTGCAGTATCAAACTGATGAGAAGAAACCCCCAAATCTGCAATAATCCCATCTACCATCCCTATGCCTAAAAATTTTATATGGTTTTCCAAAAACCTGAAATTGCTCCTGATTTTCACAATTCTTTTGTCGTCTGGTACATTTGCCAAGGCTTCTTCGTCTTGATCAAAGACCAACAAACGGCCGTTAGAATTGAGCCTTTCCAAAATGGCTTTGCTGTGTCCGCCGCCGCCAAAAGTTAAATCTACAAACGTGCCCCCCCTTCTTTCTTCTATATTCAAAGCATCTATGCTTTCTTTCAGTAATACGCTCTTATGATACATAGCATTATCCCAAGAGTTTTTCAGTAAGATTTGTAAACTCCTCGTCGCCAAGTCTATCGCATCCAAAGTTCTCTTTGGCCCATATTTCAATCTTAAAGTCTTTACCGGAAAAAACAATCTCTTTTTTCACACCGATTTTTGCAAGCAGGGCCTTTGGAATAATAATTCTGCCCACCTTGCCGTCTAATGTTACCAAAGCCCTATCCATCATATACTCGCGATACCAAGCGTCATCTTCTTTGCGGAATAGGTTCAGCCGAGAGCGAACTTGTTCACTCTCAAGCTCCCACTGCTGGTAAGTGTACATATTGAGGCAGTTGGCAAATAGGCTTTTCTTTATGACAAAAGAAATTTCCTCTCCTTCCATATGCTTGCCCACAATATTCTTGAACATAGCAGGAACGACAACTCTGCCCTTGTCGTCTAACTTTGCTTCATATTCTCCAATGAATTTTACCATTATTCTGCTTACTTGTGGACTAAATCAACTCATTGGCAAAATTAAGCAAATCTTTCCCACTTTATCCCACTTTATTCCACTTTTCTTCCAAAAAGTTATCAACAATAATAAACCCGCTTTTGTTAAAAAAGCGGGCAATGTGTATAAAAAATAATGTATATGCTGTTTATCTACGCAATAAGCACTGCGTTATTTGGCTCATCAGCACTATTCTTCTCTTAGGCTAAGTCTGGCTTTGCGGAGGTCGAAGTTGCTTCCGAGATATTTTTTTCTGGCATCAGGATTGGCTGCTAATTCTTCAGGAGTGCCGCTATAGAGTATGCTACCCTCAAAAAGCAGATATGCTCTGTCTGTTATGGCAAGTGTTTCATGAACATTGTGGTCTGTGATAATAATCCCAATGTTTTTTCTTTTGAGTTTTGCTATAATATGCTGAATATCTTCTACTGCTATTGGATCTACTCCGGCAAAGGGCTCATCTAACAATATGAACTTAGGGCTTATGGCAAGCGCTCTGGCTATCTCACACCTTCTTCTTTCTCCTCCCGATAGTTGTATGCCATAACTTTTTCTAACCTTTTGAAGGCTGAACTCTTCTATAAGCTGTTCCAATCTCGTCTTGCGCTCAGCTGCAGGGATGTCGGAAAGCTCCATTACAGCATTTATATTGTCTTCTACGCTGAGTTTTCTAAACACAGATGCTTCTTGAGCCAGGTAGCCCAAGCCTTTTTGAGCTCTGCGATACATTGGCAGCTCTGTAATATCCTCATTATCTAAGAAAATCTTTCCGTCATTAGGCTTAACGAGCCCTGTTACCATATAAAAACTCGTGGTTTTGCCTGCCCCGTTAGGCCCTAATAACCCCACAATTTCTCCCTGTTCTACACTGTATGAGACATCGTTGACAACGGTTCTCATACCATATTTTTTTACAAGATGTTCGCAACGTAAACGCATATTATTTGAGTTCTGCGCCCAAATCTTTTTTCAGTTGGGCAAATTCCGGATTTGTTTCTGTAAGATATTGATCTTTATCTTGCGGCATATACATTCTCTTGACAATGTTTTCTCGCCTGATGCCAACAACCAACTTTATAGAATTATTTTCAAGGGTCTTTCTCAAGAATGTGGCCATTTGTGGGCCGGTTTGCTGTTCAATGTACTTTTTTTGGTTTTCGTTGTTTACATAGAAGATAATCTTCTGCGAATCTTCTGTGGTCTGCAAATCAGGAGAAGCTTCTTTAAGAGCGGCAATAAATCTCCCTAAGTGCGGAGTTTTTACTTCGTAGAACTGTACCAATTTAGCCCATGCGGCAGCTACATCCTGCTGTGTTACAGGCTTTACAGTTGAAGGTCCCATGAAATCCAGAGCATTTTTTTCTTCTTTGGCCTTGCTCTCCATCAGTTGGTTTATGGAAATGCCACCGGCAAAAGGCTTTTGCTGCTGTGGTTGCTCTGGTGCTGTCTGCTGTTGCCCAGTAGCTTGTACGGCCTGCTGCTGAGTTGGTGCAGCTTGCTGCTGTGGTTGCTCTGGTGCT
>ONYJ01000145.1 GCA_900322025.1 uncultured Bacteroidales bacterium
AGGGAGATTACGGCACTAACCGTGCCGGCCGCTAATGCGGCTTATGAATCAACGCACTCTGTCTCTTTTTTTTATCTTTGAAGTTATGAAACTGTTTTTGGAAAGTTGCTGCACAAATATAGAAGAGGTGCAGCGTGCGTGTAGCATGGGTGCATCGCGAATAGAACTATGCGAGAATATTGCAGAAGGAGGCATTACTCCATCTGAGGAATTAACCTTAAAAGCTCTCGAAGTTTCCACTATACCAATAAATGTAATGATAAGACCTCGCGGTGGAAACTTTGTATATACGCGTGAGGAAATTCAAGTAATGATAGCACAGATACATGCCTGCAAGGCTCATGGTTTAGCTGGCAAGGCTATACACAAACAAGACAAAGTCTCAAGTTCCATAAACGGAATAGTGTTAGGTGCACTCACACCGGATAATGAGGTAGATATGCCAACCATGAAGCACCTTATAGAAGCCATACACGCAAATGCTACTGCCTCCATAGATATAACATTCCATAGAGCCTTTGACAGAGTGGCAAATCCGCAGAAAGCTTTGGAGGAAATTATAGAACTTGGCTGTACCCATCTTTTAACCTCGGGCAACATGAGCAACGCATACGAAGGCAGATTCAATATTGCAAACCTCGTAAAACAAGCCGCTGGCAGAATCACTATAATAGCCGGCAAGGGAATAAACCGCAATAATCTGCTACAGATTGCCAAAGATTCCAACGCCCCTCAATTCCACGGCACAAATCTCTTTTGAAGTACATCTTTAACAAGGCACTCTTATGTTATTTCACTTTATATGACAAAAATATTACAGAAACGCTTGATTGGTTGGATATTTGGCAAGTCTCTTTCAGGATGGCTCACTCTAATATGCATTACCATCTTGGCTGTTAGTTTATTGGGGTTGTCATGCAGGCAGAATGTGATAGAGATGCCGTCTGAAGAAGCGGAACCAGCTCCTAATCCAGCTGTTATTACAGGGCATATCCTCAACAGTCAAGTTTATCCAAAGACTACCGAAATAAGCATTGAGGTGCCTTTCTATAATAGGGTTGCAGACAAAATGATATCAGCCATTTTTAAAGATAGGTTTGCCTCCTCTATTGAACCTTATGGGCCACGCCTTGTTTCAATACCACCTTTTATAGACCACCTTATGATACGCCCTGGCGATTCTATACACGTGGAGTTGGATTTTTCAAATCTGGGCAGTGTTGTTTATTCCGGAGATAATGCTGACAACAACTATAAGCTCAATGAGTTCTTTATGAAGTATTACAACAGCAACGATTGGCCTTCGTTTAGACAAACTGCAACAGATAGATTTGCAGATGAGTGCAAAAAGAAACTTCAGAGCCATCTGACAACGTTGAAAAGATTTGAGGCAGAGATGCATCCTAACAAAGAGTTGAAAGAAGTGTGCAAAAATGAAATTGAAGCTGGGTATTTTTCTGCACTCATCCAAGGGCTGCTTCTTAATAAGAGCACTAAAGACGCAACTGTTTCTAAACATTTCCAGATAAAAGATGCAGAATATCTGTTTGATGCAGAATACCTGAGCAACAGCCTTTTTAATTTGTCTTCAGATATCAGCCTCTGGCTACTTAGAAATTTGGACAATGATGAAATTCGAAGAATGAATAAAGAAAAGGTCAGGCTGATAGCTTTCTTCAATAAAGCCACTAAGAATGAAAGGCTGAGACAAATGCTCCTATGCCATTTCTACAACCAGCTGTTGGAAGCAAATAAAGTAGAACTATTTGAGCAGCAGTTTGCCATTTTTAACAAGAATGTAACCGACCCACTCCTAAAGTTGCAGACAAGAAACCGCTATCTGCAGAAAAAGCATATCTACAAAATCAGAGTTTTGTCAAATGCCATTTTGAATGCAGATAAGCCCAAAGAAGGGCTCATAGGCTACCCTAAGGAAAATGAAGGGCTCAGACTATTGAGGCAACTGATTACCAAGGAAAAAGGCCGCATTATTTATATTGCCATTGGAGCAAGCTGGTGCCCGGGAAGTCAACAAGAGCTTCCGTTTCTAAAAAAATTAGCTGCAAATTTCCAGAATGAAGCTATCAGATTTGTCAATTTCTGGATAGACAACAACAGCCACAATCCAGATTACCCTGAACTTGGTATAGAGAATTACTACCTTACTGATGCTCAGCGAACAGGTCTTGATCCTATTTTCCATCTTGGTAGAGGTATTCCGTTCTACATCCTGATAGACAAAGATGGGGTAATTGTGGATTATGGCGAGCATCTGCGCCCTTCCTTTCCAGATACGCAGAAAAAGTTAGAAGAGCTTGTTTATTAATCAGATTGCTTCAAGAACCTTTGTAAGTTCCTC
>ONYJ01000148.1 GCA_900322025.1 uncultured Bacteroidales bacterium
ATGGCTATGAATATCAATAAAACCAGGGCAAACAATCTTATCAGAAGCATCAACCCAGTTATCGCAGTTTTTTCCTAATTGGTCTATGGCAACTATGCGTCCGTTGGCAATTCCCACGTCGGCCCGTATAGGTTCGGTTATTTCTCCGGTATAAACCATACCATTTGCAATAATGGTATCAAACCTTTCCTTGGTAGAAAAGCCGGCTTGCCTCAAAAACCCGGCCCCTCTCATTTTGATAGAAATTGCACTCAAAGAGATAGTTCCGCCTATTATCGCCGAAGTTTTAAGAAAATTTCGTCGGGAAATTAGTTTCTTCTTGTTGCTCATATCTGCTATTTTTTAGTTACCGGAGTTTTCTACAATACTCATACCTTCAGATTTCCAAATTTTCATGGAATCTCCTTCGCTGAATATCAATAACGCCTCTATATTCTTGTTTTTTTCTACAACCTTGCGAGCTTCTTCATATCCCAGCACCATAAGGTATGTAGCATACCCGTCTGCAATAGTGGCATTTTCTGCCATAACCGTAGCACTCAACAAATTATGTTGCACAGGATAACCTGTTTTGGGATTGATGGAGTGAGATATTTTTTGACCGTCTTTAAGATAAAATTTGCGGTAATCTCCGCTCGTTACAAGTCCTTTGTTCTGTATGTTCACAATGGCCGAAATAGTTGCCCCCGGGGTATTGTTGCCGTCTATGGGACAATCTATCCCCACTGCCCATGGCAGCCCTCTTGCATTAACTCCTTTTGCAAAAATTTCTCCCCCTATTTCTATAAGAAAATTCTCTATGCCCATTTCTGTGAACTTGTCTGCTATGCAATCTGCCGTGTAGCCCTGAGCTATAGCATTAAAGTTTAGCCTGCATCTTTCATCGTTACGCCTGAGCAATATACTGTCTTGACCATTTGCTGCTTGCAGAATCTGCATGGTAAAATGCTCCATTCCAATGAATTGCCTTACACTATCTACCATTTGCGATGTTACTTCCTTTCCTGTTCTGAATCCAAAACCCCATAAATCGAACAAAGGTGCTGCAGAGGCATCAAAAAGTCCTCCGCTCTCTTCATACATTCTTTGTGAAGCCACAAAGTTGTCTAAGAATATTTTATCTATAATTTCTGCCCCTTCTTCGTTGAACGATGTTAAACGAGAAGCTTTGTTATAGCCGCTAACAGACAAGTCTATTCTATCCAAAATAGCCTGCACAGTATCTCTTACGGCCACAAACGAGGAGTCGGTTGCCATTACAGGCTTAAAAACTATATGGAATGTTGTTCCTTGCGCCGTTCCGTTTATGGTATAATAGCGCACTTTTTTGGAGCATGCAGAAAGTATAATAACAACTGAACAGAATAGAAAAAATAACCGCTTCATAATAATCTTAACCTCTCACCAATACGGCACGATTTTAGTTACATAGCCCAAATATACCTATTTATTGGTACATTTTTATTAAATTTGTGCGATTTATCTAACACACGGAAAAATGATTAAAAACTTCAGATATGCGGCATTGATGCTCGGGTTGTTGGCGTTGCTGGCATCTTGTCATAAAAAAGATGAAACAAAACTCTACATGGAAGCAAGCGTAAATCCAGGTTTTCCTGCGTACAAGGTGTGCGGCACTACCGCCACAGGCAAAACCGGCGGCGTTTCTCATCCAACTTCTGGAGTACGGTATTATTGGACCAATAGTGCAAAAGAGTCAGATACAACTTGGCTTTCAGAAGGCCAACCTTACAATTTTGTTGTTCCAGACAGCCTCGGCAGATTTGTACTCACACAAACAGCTACAGCCAATGGCTATTATAACGATGTTACTTCCTTTACTGTAACTTCTATCATGCCGTGGTTAGGTGGCTCTGTAAAAGGCCTGCCAGAACCAAAAGATTCTATCCAAGACAATAGAGACAATCAGTTCTATCATATTGTAGATATTGGCAACTTACAGTGGTTTGCAGAAAATCTCAATTTCTATGGCAGCGGTACAGGTTATGAAGCCGCCGACGACATGGGGTTTGTATTAGGCAGGCTATACACATGGAAAGAAGCCACTTTAGGAGAAGCAGGCTCCGGGCTTGGCGGTGGGCCAAAAGGTATTTGTCCGGAGGGCTGGAGCGTACCTACCAAAGAAGACTGGGAAGATTTAGCCAAAGCTCTCAGTGGCAAAACTCAC
>ONYJ01000029.1 GCA_900322025.1 uncultured Bacteroidales bacterium
TACAAACAACAAAATCTTTTTTTACCGTCTGGGCTATAGATATTTGAGATATAAATAAGCCAAGTGTCAGATAGAAGTATTTTTTTGAAAATACGACGCAATTTTGTGCTTTATTTAGATAAAACTTCAGAGGCACGGCTAAGTAGTGTTTCTGAAATAGTTTGGCCAGGTAGTCCTTCTTGTGCCAAAGAATTTAATATCTGAGTATTATATGCAACTATCTGTTTGGCTATCTTATCACTCTTTTTATACCAGCCTCTTAATAAAAAGAAGCTCCATTTATACAATAAGTTCTCCTTATCTAAATGGAAAGCCCTCTTTACCATTTTTATTGAAGTCCCTTTCTCTGGATATCCTACATAGTATTCTAAGAAATCAAGAAGATGTCCTACAAAAAAGAGATACTCCGCATCATTGCTATAAGATTGAAAAGAGAAATCAAACCAATTCTTATACTTGTTTTCTAAATTAGAATAATCCTCCATACTCATATTATCATCTCCATCCCTTAGAATATGATAAATCAAATATATGCCATGAATATACACTTTTTTATTGGACTCATCGGAATAGATTAGTTTTTCAATTAGGTTTAATGCCTCTATGAAGCTACCCATACTTTCATATAAAAGTACCTGTTTTATTAAAGGCGTATTGGTTGTACACATAGACAATTATTTAATGAACATAGTTCCAATCATAGGAAGTCCGTTAATTACTTTACCTCGCACAACAATTGTATAATTCTCAACTTCTACCACATTATTTATAATCCCGTTAGCCGATATTTTTCCATTAAGAGCATCTAAAACTGCCTCTATAGCTTTCTCCTGTCCCTTGCGCACAGCTTGAGCTATAGGATTTATCATAGCCCAAGCATGTTTAGAAGCTTCTGCAGTAATTGTAATAGACTGAAGTTGAAATATAATTGTTTTTTTTGTCTGGTCGCAGTGATAATGATATTCGAGATCTGTAAATTCGTTTCCCATATATAATTCTCCCTCCTTTGTTGTTTCTGGCGAAATCGCCTCCTCATCCCAATAAATATTCCCATCTACACTTTGTACCCAATAGTCCATAAGTCCTTCCGAATCAGTGAAATTTATAGGATCGTTAACACAGTAGATATAGGAAGAGTTACTGTAAAAAAATTCTGATAGTGGGTCTTGTGCCGTCCATCTGGCGAGTGTTGGGTTGTATTGCCTTGCTTTCATACTTAATCTATTGGTCGTTGGAATAGAGGGTTGTTACAACAACTCAACATAGTGCAATATAATATTTTTACGGAGAAGATGCAAAAGGTAGGCAACGAGTTTGTTTTACCGAGTTAAAAAAGGCAATAAGCATAGGATAGGCCTAAAATTGTAGGATAACAAACAGTTTTTTAATTACCTTTGAATTTTGTATCACAAACAAGATTATGAGCAATAATATTATACTTACAGGAGACCGTCCTACCGGGAGGCTCCATATCGGACACTATGTTGGCTCCCTTAGGGGAAGAGTAGAATTGCAAAATGCGGCAGACTATAAAGATATGTTCGTATTTATAGCAGATGCTCAGGCTCTTACAGATAACTTCGACAACCCCGAAAAGGTTAGGCAAAATATCATTGAGGTAGCTTTGGATTATTTGAGTGTAGGCTTAGATCCGGAAAAGATTACAATTTTTGTACAAAGCATGATTCCGGAACTTACAGAGCTGGCTTTCTACTACATGAATCTGGTTACCGTGGCAAGGCTCCAAAGAAACCCTACTGTTAAGACAGAAATTGCAATGCGGGGATTCAGCAAAACAGACCGCACGGCAACATGCGATTCCGAAACAGCCTATCAAGACGAGCTGCTAACATTAGCAAAGGAAAGCAAAGAGCAAGCAGTATTCGGGAGTGGGCTACCTGTGGGCTTTTTCACCTACCCTATTTCTCAAGCGGCAGACATTACCGCCTTTAAGGCCACTACGGTTCCGGTAGGAGAAGATCAAAAGCCTATGATAGAACAAACCGTGGAAATAGTGCGTAAGTTCAACAGTATATATGGCGAAACTCTTGTAGAGCCTAAGGTTCTTCTGCCAAAGAATACAGCGTGCTGCAGGCTGCCGGGTACAGACGGTAAGGCTAAGATGAGTAAGAGTTTGGGCAACTGTATATATCTCAGCGAAACTGCCGAAGAAACCAACAAAAAAGTTATGAGTATGTACACAGACCCTCTTCATATAAGCATAAACGACCCTGGACATATTGAGGGCAATACGGTATTTACCTACTTAGACGCATTCTGCCTTCAGGAACATTTTGGACTATATCTTCCGGAGTATTCTTGCTTAGACGAACTTAAAGCTCATTATCAGAGAGGCGGCTTAGGCGATGTAAAAATCAAAAAGTTCCTCGGCAAAATACTCAATCAGGAACTGGAGCCTATCAGGGCAAGAAGAAAGGAATTTGAAAAAGATATTCCCGAGGTGTACAATATGCTGAAGAA
>ONYJ01000149.1 GCA_900322025.1 uncultured Bacteroidales bacterium
AGCGATAAACTAAATGTATTTTATTCTTATTCTTATTCACTAAAGTGTAAGCTACATATTATTTTTGATGGCTTTGGCAAAGGCCACGGCAAATTCTTGCAGAGAAGCTTCTACTTTTTCCGGAGTAGGGGCTCCGAGTGCCTCAACTACAGGAGATATTACATTAAGTTTGGCTTCTTCTGCAAATTGTGTGAGGGCTTTTACACCGGCTCCATTCCAACCACTTGTACCAAAAATACCTGTTGTCTTACCCTTTGGCGACATTATTCTTATTTCGTTGCACAAGTGTTCCATCATAGGGTGCATATATGTGTTGTAGGCACATGTTCCCAAAATAAAACCATTATAGCGCATAATATCGCTGAGTATATAGGAAACGTGTGTTCTTGAAACATCGTATGTGCGAATATTCTTGATTCCCTGTTCTGAGAGCTTGCTGCCAATCTGGTCTGCAAGGTTGGCGGTATTGCCATACATAGAGGCATATACAATAACAACACCTTCTTCTGCCTTGGAAGCAGCCCAATCGGAATATAGGCCAATTACTTTTGCAGGGTTTTCTTTCCAGATAACTCCGTGAGAAGGGGCTATTATTTTTACAGGTACACCGGATAATTTGCCTATGGCTCTGGTAACCATTTGATTATATTTGGAAACAATATTTGAATAATAGCGCCGCATTTCCGGCAAGAACATTTCTTCAAAGTTGTAATCGCTGTCGAAAATACCTCCGTCTAAACTACCATATCCGCCAAAGGCATCGCAACTGAACAGAACGGATTCTTTTAAATCTAAAGTAACCATAGTTTCCGGCCAATGTACCCATGGCACACAGACAAATTTGAGTACGCTGCTACCTATATTGAGTTCATAGCCATCTGTTACCAAGAAAAAGTTCTCTTGTGATATTCCGTAGTATTTTTGCAGCAATTCAAATGTTTTGGCATTGCCGATAATCTTTACGGCAGGATATTTTGCCAACACGCTGAGCAACATTCCGGAGTGGTCTGGTTCCATATGATTTACCACAAGATAGTCTAATGCTGCTCCGTTAAGAGTTGTTGCTATTTTAGATAAGAATTCTCCGTCTGAGCCATATTCTACAGTATCTATTAGAACATTCTTTTGGTCTTTTATTATGTAGGAATTATAAGAAACCCCATAGGGTATAGGCCAGTTGTTCTCAAACAGAGCTGTTCTTCTATCGTTTACGCCTATATAGGCTATTCTTTCTGAAATCTTTGCAATTCTCATATTGTTAATAATTTATATGGTATTTGATATATATTTTACTGTTTTACTCTTGTGTTCAGAAAAGCGTCATTTGCTCTCCTGCCGATTCTTTTTTGTTATCATTATTATCTTGTTCAGGGGCTGCTATCTTATAGAACTCTTCTTCAGAAATTATAGGAATTCCTAATTTTTCGGCTTTCTGCAGTTTAGCTGCTCCGGCTTTGCTACCTGCAAGGAGATAGGTAGTGGAAGATGTGATGCTACTGCCTACCTTTCCTCCATGGGCTTCTATATAGTGCTTCATAGTATCTCTGGAAACGGAATAGTTGCCTGTTATCATAATGGTCATGCCTTTGAGAACATCTGAAACTAAGGCTGTTTCTTCTGCTTCCAGCTTTACGCCTACTTCTTTCAATACCTGAATCGTGTGGATATGTCGTGAATCCTTAAACCAGCTGATTATTGAATCTGCAAGCATTTCCCCAACATCTTCGATACTTAAAAGTTCTTCTTTTGTGGCGGATGCAATTGTCTCAATTTTTTTGAAAGAAGATGCGAGCGTTTTGGCAGTAGTTTCTCCGATATGCTTTATACCAAGAGCGTACAGCACTCGGTGGAACGGCACTTCTTTAGATTTTTCCAGTGAGTTTCTGAAGTTTACTACACTTTTTCCTTTCCATTTATCTAAACTCAGAAGTTGCAGGTCGCTTAGAGAATATAGGTCTTCCGGCTGTTTTATGAATTCTCTTGTACACAACTGATGTATAGCAACCTCCCCAATGTTTATATCCATGGCTTTTCTCGATGCAAAGTGAAGGAATTTACCCTCTATCTGTGGTGGGCAATCATCTGCATTGGGGCAGAAGAATTTTGCTTGCTCAGGATCTTTTTCCAACTGTGTGCCACAAGACGGGCATACCTTAGGAAAGACTTCCGGTCTGCTGTCTGGCAATCTCTTAGAAATATCTACTCGAGTTATTTTGGGGATAATTTCGCCTCCCTTTTCTACATACACACTGTCTGATACCCTGATGTCTAAGATACTCATCTGGTCTGCATTATGCAATGTGGCTCTTTTGACGGTGGTACCGCTCAGTTGTACGGGAGCAAGGTTTGCAACAGGGGTTACAGCACCGGTTCTGCCTACTTGATAGTGTATAGATGTTATGGTGGTTAAGACTTCTTCCGGCTTGAATTTGTAGGCTACGGCCCATCTTGGGTTTTTGGAGGTATAGCCTAATTCTCTTTGAACGGCATATTGATCTACCTTAATTACAACTCCATCAGTAGGGAATGGGAGTTGATGACGCTTGCTGTCCCATTCTTTTACGTATGCAATAACATCTTCAATGGTATTGCATGTTCTGGAATGTTCCGATATAGGCAACCCCCATTTGCGGGCATCTTTTAAGGATGTGCTGTGCAGCGAATTCTCATATCCCTTTGCAATAAGGTGATACAATACACATGCGAGCTGTCTGTTAGACACATCTTTAGGTGAGAGCATTTTCAGAGAACCGGCAGCAGCATTTCTTGGGTTGGCAAATAAGGGCTCTTCCTCCAGCTCTCTTTGATGATTGAGTTGTTCAAAAGACTTAAAAGGCATATATACCTCTCCTCTAATCTCAAATTCTTCCGGATAATTGCTACCATCTGTCAGTTTAACGGGGATGTCTTTTATTGTCTTGATATTGCGGGTTACATCGTCTCCTGTGGAGCCGTCGCCTCTGGTTAACGCTCTAACCAATATACCATTGCGATATAATAGGTTTATTCCTGTTCCATCAAATTTTAGTTCGCAATTGTATGTAAATGCGGCAGAGGTTGTGCTTCTGATTCGGCGGTCGAACTCCTGCAGTTCTCCAATACTGTAAGTATTTGACAAAGAAAGCATGGGGTGCAGATGTGCATATTGCTTGAATGGTGTGTTGCCGCTCTCGAGATCACTTCCTACTTTCAAAGTGGGGGAGTCTTCTCGCTTGAACTCCGGATATAGGTTTTCCAGCTCCATGAGTTCTCTGAGTAACAAATCAAATTCATAATCTGAAATTTGCGGAGAGTTCTCTATGTAATAATGCTTGTTGTGAGCATTTAACTGGAGCGTGAGTTCTTCTATTCTCTGTTTTATGGCCGCACTGTTCATTTGTGGTAAATACAATTTGCCAAATTTAACCATTATTTTGAGAAAAATGGTACATTTGCAGTGGTTTTAGACTTATTCAATTATGCAAAAATCTATCGTGATTCTAACGGGTGGCGGTCCTGCTCCGGGAATGAATACCGTAGTGGGCAGTTTAACAAAGACTTTTCTAAGTAATGGTTATCGGGTTTTAGGCCTCCATGGTGGTTATAAGGGACTTTTTGTGCCAGACCCCAATTATGTAGAACTCGATTTTTTTAAGGCCGATGATATATTCAATCGTGGCGGTTCGTTTTTGGTTATGAGCCGCTTTAAGCCAACGCAAGAGGATTTTGACCATAATTTTAACCTTAAATTTTTTAAAGACAACAATATAGTTTTGCTGGTTACTATAGGCGGTGATGATACAGCTTCTACAGCTAACCGCATTGCAAAGTTTTTGAAGGAGAAAAAATTTCCAATATCCAATATACATGTACCAAAAACCATAGATAACGACCTGCCTCTGCCTCAGAATATTCCTACTTTCGGTTATCAGAGTGCAAAGGGAGAGGGTTCAAGAATTGCGGCCAGCGTATATGAAGATGCCAGAACAAGCCATACTTGGTTTGTAATTTCTGCCATGGGAAGAAGTGCAGGCCATCTTGCTCTTGCCATTGGTTATACCAATCATTTTCCGATGATTGTAATACCGGAGATGTTCAATAAGAGCGAAATTAGTGTAGAAAAGATACTGGATATGGCTATTTCCGCCATAATAAAGAGAAAGATTCTTGGAATAGAATATGGGGCGATTATTATATCGGAAGGAGTTTTTGAAGATTTTTCTCCGGAAGATTTGAAGAATTTTGGTGTTAGTTTCTCTTACGATGAACACGGGCATCCTGAGTTGGGTAAAATATCTAAAGCTCAGATGTTCAACGATATGCTTGAGGTTAGATTAAAGCAGATAGGGCTCAAGGTAAAGATAAGGCCGGTAGAAATCGGTTACGAAATCAGGTGCATAACTCCTCATGCATACGATTTGGTGTATTGTACTGAGTTGGGAATGGGAGTTTACAAGCTCTTTAAGCAGGGCATCACCGGCTGTATGGTTTACTTAGATTTGAATGGAAATATTAAATCTCTATACCTCAAAGATATGCAAGACCCGGCAACGGGCAAGATTCCGCCACGAGGGGTTAATATACATCAAGATAAGGTAAAGATGATATTTGAGTATATAATGCATTATATCACGCCTGAAGATTATGAGCAGGCTAAGAAATATGTACCTAATCCGGAGAAATACGATTTCAAGAAAATACTGAAGTGGTAAATCTTAGAGCCATCTTGGAGGTTCGAACTCCAGACCTACGCGTTACGAATGCGTTGCTCTACCTACTGAGCTAAGATGGCAAATACGGTGCAAAAGTAATAATTTTTTTATGGCAGTAGTAATTCCAACCGAACTTGGTACGGAAAAAGTACCTAAGTTGCTGAAACAGTATGCTGTTCCCGCTATCATTGCAATGACCGCCTCTTCTTTGTACAATATGTGCGACAGTATATTTATAGGTCAAGGAGTGGGTTCTATGGCTCTTGCCGGTCTGGCATTGACATTTCCTATAATGAATCTAAGTGCGGCAGTAGGTACTTTGGTTGGGGTAGGTGCTGCTACGCTAATAAGTGTTCTCTTAGGTCAGAAAAATTACGATACGGCCAATAAGGTATTGGGTAATTCTGTGGTACTTAATATAATAACCGGGGTTTCTTTTGCTGCTGTAATCATAGCCTTCTTAGATCCGATACTCTATTTCTTTGGAGCAAGCGAAAATACGATTACATACGCCAGAGAATATATGTTTATTATATTGCTGGGCAATGTTGTAACACATCTGTACTTTGGTTTGAATGCAATAGTTCGTGTTATGGGGTTTCCCAAAAAAGCTATGGTGGCCACTATTTTTACGGTTATCATAAACTTTGTATTAGACTATGCCTTTATTTTTTTGTTTAAATGGGGAATACAAGGTGCGGCGCTGGCAACGGTAATATCTCAGTTCTTAGCCATGCTCTATGTGTTTAAGTTAGTGTCAGATAAGAAGATGGTAATTCATCTGCATAGAGGAATATATCGTCTGAAAAAGAAAATAATCAGCCAGACTTTTGCCATAGGTTTAGCGCCTTTTCTGATGAACGCCTGTTCCTGCATAATTGTAATAGTGTTTAATAAGCAGTTATTCAAATATGGTGGAGATCTGGCAATAGGTGCTTTTGGAATCATAAACCGTTTGAGCTTTATTGCGATTATGATAGTAATGGGTATAAATCAGGGTATGCAGCCGATAGCCGGTTATAATTATGGGGCCAGAAAGCACGACAGGGTTTCCGAGGTGCTTAGGATTTCTATTATATGGGCAAGTGTTATAACAACCCTGTTCTTTATTATTACAGAGCTTTTTCCAAAACAACTTGCAGAGATTTTTACAGACGACCAAATTCTTATACATCACACTATAAGAGGTTTACGAATCAGTTTTATGGCTTTCCCTATTATAGGCTTCCAGATGGTAGCCTCCACTTTCTTCCAGAGCATAGGTAAGGCAAAAAAGGCTATTTTTCTTTCTTTGAGCAGACAGGTTATTTGTCTGTTGCCGCTGTTATTGATACTTCCGCCTATAATTAAGATAGATGGTGTGTGGTGGAGCCTGCCTATTTCGGATTTGTTGGCAAGCTTGATAACGGCTTGGTTAATCATTGTACAAAAGAGAGAATTTGCGGCAAGTTTAGAATCGGATAAAGAAAGTATTGCAGCAGAAAACAGATAAAGAGAGTACAAAATGGAAAAGAATGTTCATATCAATATAGGACGGCAGATAGGAGCCGGAGGTTTGGCAGTAGCTAAGGAGCTTGGGAGGAGGCTTGGAATAAAGGTTTACGACAAAGAACTGGTAAGTCTTGCCGCAAAGGAGTGTGGACTGGAGCGTTCCATAATAGAAGGAGCAGACGAGAAAGATAATCTGAGCCTGAGCTCCACCTTCAGCTTTTCTTCTTTTGCGGATGCCATAGCCAATGCATTTAATTCAAATGTAATTAATGGAAATACATTATTTCAGATACAGAGTAATGTTATAAGAAAGGTGGCGGAAGAGGGCTCTACCATATTCCTTGGCAGGTGTGCAGACTATGTGCTCAGGGATTTTCCTTTGTGCCTTAATGTATTTATAACAGCCTCAATGGCAGACAGAATTAAGCGTATAAGAGAATGCGGCAGATTAGAAAATCCTGAAAAATATACAGATAGCAAGATAGAAGCACTGCTTCTTAAAGGCGACCGCAAGCGTGCATCGTATTATGGCGATTATTCTTTCAAAACATGGGGGGCGGCGGCATCTTATGATTTATGCCTTAATTCCTCGCTATTGGGTATTGAGGGTTGTGCCGACATTATCGAAGATGCAGTAAAGCGTCGTCTGCTTTGATTTTGCGTATAAGTTTAGATACAATATCTTCTACAAGACTTCCTTTACTATAGTCTGCAGGGCAGATAAAATTTACACGTTGTTGCTCATATAATCTGGAGGCCACCTTTTTAGAGGCGTTGGTGTTGTTGAATACAGCTATTGAGGTGCCCCCGAGCTGGCGGGTTAGCTTCATGCAAGGAACATCAGTTTCTCCATCGCCGAGATATATCATATTTGAGAAAGAGACTCTCTTTTCGTCTTCAGGTACAGAGGAATTGATTTTTTCGCTGTCGTGAATATTCAAGATTCCTTTATTTATCTTAAACAGAAACTGAGTTTTATTTGTATAGTTTACGGCAGAGGCAGGCCATACGGCTACTCCTTTGCTATTGTAGTAGAACGAGCTGGCGAATATAGCTTTGAAGTGCTTGGCTATTTTGGTGCCTTCCATAATTTCCAATAAGCCAGATGAGTTTATGTAGTGCTCTACTTCAACTCCTTCCTGCTTTCCTATGGTATTGATTCGTTGAAACCAAGTTTCCACTCCTTTGAAAAAGGTAATGTCTTTGCCAAAGTTACGCAGGTTCTCTCTGGTGAGTTTGATGCCCTTTTTTTCTGCTTCCTGAAGCATTAGCAGCATGTAGATAAGTACTCCATCGGCATCTTGCCTTTGAGCCATTTTATGAGTTTCGCCCCAGAATTCATCCTTGTTTTTACCTACAGAGCTGATAAAAGAATACTCTTGCATATTACCCGGCGCAAGAGTTCCATCAAAATCGTATATCAGTGCCACTATGGGCTTTTCAGTTTTCTTGTTCATTGTTTTTTGGGCTGTAATACTCTTTTATTTGGGTAAATGTGAGCCTATTTTCTAAAATAGCCGTACCTATAAAGGCTGCAGACACTCCAATTTGCTCAAGGGAGTTGATGTCGTCTATGGAAGAAATGCCACCGCGTGCTGCAAATTCGAGTTTAGGGAAAGCTGAAATAAGCTCCTGCAGTATTTTGATATTGGGCGAACTTAAAGTGCCTTCTTTGCATACATCTCTGACAACCACCTTTTTAAGTCCTTCTGCCACTGCCAAGCCTATAGCATCTTTGGCATTTGTTTGGTGCGTTTCTTTCCACCCTTTGATGGCCAGGCCATCAGGCATAATATCTGCTGCAAAGATAATGTTAGATGGCTCAAAGCATTCGCACCAATAATTGAAAACATTAGGCTGGAGCACCGCTATAGAAGCACTCATTATATGATCTGCTCCGCAGGCCAAGGCATTTTTTAGAGCCTCTCTGGATTTGATACCTCCGCCAATAGTAACTTTAAGCCCTGAGAGTTGTACTACCTTATGCACTATATCTAAACTCTGTGGGGCATTGCTTCTTGCACCGGATATATCTATAATGCATAATCTGCTGATACCAGCCTGTTTTGCTTGTAGGGAAAAATCTATCAAATCTATATCAAAAGTTTTCATTTCCTTGATATTACCTTCTGGAAACGAAACGATTTTATTGCCTAAAAGCTGGATAGATGGGATAATATTTATCATTGTATTAGAAAAGAGAAGAGAAGAGGTCTTCTGCTTGCTCGCTTTTTTGTTCTTTTTTCTTTTTTCTTCTGTCTTTATCTTTCTTAGGTTTCGCTTCTGCCGCAACGATAGGGGCAGGCAGATCTGAAGTGATATTGCGGATAAAGTTATCTGCGTTGGTTTTCAGGTATTGCGGCGAGTGTATGGATACAAATGGATGATTTTCATATAGCCATCTGTAAAACTCATCGTTAGGGATTATGCATATTTTAAAAGTACAACTGCCGTCTTCTTGCTTTCTTGTAAGTTTTTGCGAAGAATGAAGAGGGTTTTGTATTATATATCTTGCCAGATTTGCCTGAACCTCAAGCAAAATATCCTCTTTTTTGCCTGCCGGCCGTGTAACTCCTATAATGTCTGCAAAATATTCATCCGGCACGAATCTATAGTTTGGAGGGAAGGGCAGTATTGCATATGAGTAGCTGGTTACGCAATCTGTTTGAACAGCCTTTAAGCCTTCCTTGCCCTCTATGTAACCCATGCAGTACCATCTGCTGCGATAACTTGTAAGATGCAGGGGGTAAAATATAATATCTCTGGTGTCTGCTCTTTCATCTGTATAGCTAAGACTCAGCACTCTGCGATGTACAACCGCATCTTTTATAACATCCAAATATGCCCCTCCGGATATTTTAACCGGTGCTTCTCTCTTAATTTTTTGATAGGAGCCGTTAACTTTATTTTCCAGACATTCGCGAATAATATCCACCGCACCCTCCAGAGCCTCCATTCCGGCCATTTTGGAATATCTTTGAAGCGTTTCTGAAATTTCCGACAGAGGGGTAAGGGTTGTTTGGCGAACATTGGCATTGCCTATGGAGTAGTCTGGGTTACTGTATTTGTAGTATTTCTGCTCGTACACAACGATAGGGGCATTGTATCCCTTTTTTTTGTCGCGCATAAGTTGCAGGTCTAACTGTACAGTTCTGGTTGATACACAGAAGTTATCTTTTAGCTTTGTTTTGCTGTTTTCTTTGATAGCTCTGGTGCAGGCTGCAATAAGATCCTGAAGAGAGTACTTATGCGCAGTATCTCTAAGGCAAGCGTCTATGGTAATGTGCCGTAAAAGGGCGTTGGAGGTAACCGACATATCCTATTTGCATTATCTTTGCGCAAAGATAGAAAAAACTTCTAATATTTACTAAATTACGCTGCAAATACGCAATAATAGTGCGTTAAATGTTGTGCGCTGTGCAAGTTTACTCTGAACTTATGGATTTGTCTAATTGTGCAGATATGCTTTGAAGAAGAGCCTTGCCTGTTTCCACTTTGTTGGAGCCTGAAATTATGGCAGTAGGCTTGTCTTTGGCAGTGTTATCGATTGGGAATGTTAAGGCTTGCATATCTAAATCATAGGCTATGGCTCCGGTGGTATCTGCCACTATGAAACCATTGTTGTAGCAGCAGAAAGCAGACTGATAGGAATAGTTCGGCGATAAAATATTACGGCTCAAAGGAAAATCTGTAATATCCCATTGCATTTGTGCCAGCAGGGTTGATGCCAAATCGCTTTGATTCATAATGGTTTTTATACTACTGCCGGGATATGCAACGGCACCGCCTGTCCATATCATTCGGCATCTGAAGTAGTCTGGTGCATACTTTCTCTTGTAGAGCATATTATGATCTGGCAATATAATTATCAAGAGACTGTCCCAAATAGGTGTAGTCTTAATGGAATTGATAAACATTCCAAGCTGTTTGTCGGTATAGGCGGCTGCATTATAAACCTTATCTTCCAGTATTTTTTCGGGAACATCAAAGGGTTCGTGGCTCGATAAGGTAAGAAAACTATAAAACCATGGGCTTTGCAGCTTCTGTATATTTTCTTTCAGATATTTGAATGTAATGGCATCATCTACTCCCCATTTGTTGGTCTTCTGCTCCGAGGAAGAGAAGTCTGTATCTGCTATTATATTTCTGAATCCGTTGGTAATCAAGTAGCCTTTAGTGTTTGTAAAATTTATATCTCCCCCATAAAGAAAATGGGTGGAATATCCGTTTTTAAGGAAGCTGGCAGCGAGCTTAGGCAGGTATTCTACAATTTTAGGCTGCTTCATCAAGGAGGTTTTGGGGAGGGCCGGATGCCCGCTGAAGATAGATACTGTACCCCTGTCTGTACGATAGCTGTTGCACCACATATTTTCAAATAAAATGCCTTCCCGAGCTATTTCCCAGTAATGTGGAGTTACATGTTTTTTAGACATTCCGGCTTCTTGAGGATCTGTATAGGTGGTGCCAAAGCTCTCCATTTCTATTATCAAGACATTAGGATTAGGATGCTTTAACAACTTCTTTAACAGTAAGGTATCTCTACCCTGATTATAAATTTTATTAAAACTTTCAAATGCTGTAGCGTTGTCTGTAAAACTATATTCTTTTTTTAGGTCTTTGCTTTTTCCTATAGAAGAAAACAAACTGAAAACAGGATTTACAGCACTGTGGTTAAGATATTGATTCTCCGAAAAATACACTCTTCCCACATTCATCGTAGATTCTTTTACTCCACCTCTTATTGCCAGAAAAAGCAGGCCTCCTGCAACCAGAAGCAAGATTGCAGACAGAACTTTTGACTCACCGGCTTTGTGAGAATTGAAACGCTTTGGAGTAGTGCGGTTGAGTAAAGTGAATATCAATAGGGTATAGGCTATTACGGCCAATATTCTGATAATGATATAGCCTGTAGAAACACTTGCAGTAGCATCTGCCGGATTAGATAAATAGATGAAAACAGATGCATCTAACTTAAATTGCCAGAACGGATATAGCGATATATCTGTAACAAATATCAATGCTAAAAACGCAGATACAAGAATGCTGTATGGCTTTAATACAATTCTCGGATTAAAGTTTGAGGTTGTTTTCCACAAGAGGCTTATTAGGGCCACAATCAGCGGAATCCCACACAGATAGGCAGCTACGCACAGATCCATGGGCAAACTCTTATACATTACTTGCAAGAAATCTGTCCAGCGCAGTTTTTGCTCTGCACCGGTAAAGAGCATAAAAAGTGGTTTTTGTAGTGTGAACACTACAACAAGGTGAACATAATATCTTAGAATAAATGAGATTCTGCTTCTCATAGAGGTTTTGTATCTAAATCTTTAGTAATTGTTTAGCGTATTTATGAAGCTGGCTTTTTATCATTTTGCCCTCAATGATTTCTATGTCTTCCGGAAGGCCTGCAATAAACCTGCAAGCTCCAAGAGGAGAAGAAATTTCAGTAGCCAGAATCCAGTGATTTTCATCTTCCTGCGTAATATCTTTTTCGCTCATCGGATATTCTTCTATCAGAAGATTCTTTGCCCGCAGACTTAATCTTAGACGAACTTTTTCTGTCTGCTTGCCGCTCATGCGGAAAATGTCAACACTTTCGCTAGCGTGCTTATCTTCGAATTGCCAGGCTTTATTTAGAATTTCTACCTTCTGTATCCTATCTATTTTAAATTGTTTATTCTGCTTATGAGCAGGTTCGTAACACCATACAGAAATATAGTTGGTGGTAAACTTGAAAGGTTCTACTATACGGTCAGATATTTTGTTTGTATGCGAGCTGGAGTAGCCTTTGAGCATAATCTGCTTTTTATCGTCAATGGCCTCTACAATGGCGTTTACATTGGAGGCATTCTCATTTTTAACAATAACATCAGCAATGGCGGTGCAGTTGTAGATGGTGGCAAGTTTTTTTCTGAGATTCTGCTTTATGGTGTTGGTATCGTCTATTCCTTCTATCAGTTTGTTTACCATATACGCTTCTTCATCAGTAAAATGCACCAACTGAGAAATATCTTTAAAAAAGCGACTTTCCTTAGCGATGTGATAGAACTCTCCATTTTTTTGCACCACAAAGCCGGCTGCTTTGAAAGTATCTATATAGCGATACACAGATCTGTATGAAGTTTCGAGTTTTGCCGCAAGATCGTTGACAGTATAGTTGACATTTCCAGCCAACAACATCATCAGACGTAGCATTCTTTCAACTTTCGGCTGATCCATAATTTATTGAATTAAAAGGTCTTCTGTTTTTATTTTAGGTATGTAGTGTATGCCGTTTTCTCTATAATAGTTTAGTGGCTCTTCTTTGCTTACATGCAGAATCTGATATTTTTCAATGCCTTTTCCCAAGGCTAATACCATTAGCGGCTCCATGTTTTTCCCCACCAGCTTCTGTGCCTCCGCCTTATTGAAAGCTCCTATGCAAATGCCGTTTAAGCCCATTTCTACTGCTTTAAGAAGCATACTTTGTACAGAAATACCAAGATCTACATATACCCATTTGTTCTCTGCAATGCTTGAGCTAATTATTATAAAGGCAGAAGGCTCTTCTCCCTTGAAGGGGAGGTTAAGTTCTGGCAGTGCTGCACCTAACTGTATATTTGAGTTAAAGGATACAGCTTCTTCTCCAGTGAGAAGTTTGAACCTGAGTACTTGCTGATTTTTTGCGGAGGCTATCATAGTGTTAACACTCACTATCTTCAACAGTTGTTCCTGCGTAATATGCACGCTGGAATCCCAACCTCTGCAACTGCGGTTTTTCAGCAATAGGGAATCTAAACTTGGATTTATCTGCCTTACCCTGACGGTCTTTTTTCGAGAGGCTAAATCTTCAAATTTTTTTCCAAGATAATTATCTGCCATAATTGCGGTATAGATATTTAGTTATTAGCCGCAAGCAATGTTACTTAACGGCTTTTGGTAATCAAAATTAGTTAATTAAATCATATCCTCAAACTTTTATGATTTATGTTCATCAAATTGAACTATCTTTACATTCAGATGGAAGGAATGGATAAATATAGAGATATACTTCAGGAATATTGGGGTTTTTCTTCTTTCAGGCCGGCTCAAGAAAAGGTAATTGCCAGCATTGTTTCGGGGAAAGATACTCTCGCGCTATTGCCTACCGGCGGAGGAAAGTCTGTTTGTTTTCAGGTACCTGCAATGGTTAAAGATGGTATATGTCTTGTGGTCAGTCCTTTGATTGCCCTTATGAAAGATCAGGTGGAGAACTTGCGTAGCAAGGGAATAAGGGCTTTGGCTGTGCATTCCGGTATGAGCCCTCGAGCCATAGATATAGCTTTAGGAAATGCGCTATATGGCGATTATAAGTTTTTGTATTTATCTCCTGAAAGACTTTCAACCTTTGGCTTTAAATCTGCAGTGGCTCAAATGAAAGTCTCTTATTTGGTTGTAGATGAGGCGCATTGTATATCTCAATGGGGGTACGATTTTAGGCCTGCATATTTAGATATTATCAAACTTCGCGAAATAATAGGGGCAGAAATTCCAGTAGTGGCTCTTACAGCAACAGCCACAAAAGAAGTTGCCGATGATATTATGGCAAAACTTGGGTTTGCTGCACCAAATGTTATAGCCTCGGATTTTTCCAGAAAGAATATAGCCTATATAGTTAGAAATTGCGAAGATAAGCTGGGAAATTTATTGGCTGTTTGCTCGTCTTATTGCAATAAATTGGGAAAAGGGGCGGCTATAGTGTATTGTAGGGAAAGAAAAGCTTGCGAAGACACAGCAACTTTGCTAAAATCGTCTGGAATATCAGCCGAGTTTTATCACGCCGGATTAGGAAAAGAAGAAAGAAGCCTTAGGCAAGAAAACTGGAAGAATGGCAAAACCGATATAATAGTGGCTACCAATGCTTTTGGTATGGGTATAGATAAGGCAGATGTACGAATGGTGCTTCACCTGAGTATGCCGGATTCTATAGAAGCTTATTTTCAGGAAGCAGGGCGAGCGGGGAGAGACGGCAAACCTTCTTGGGCTGTTTTGTTATGGAACTCATCCGATACTAAGCGATTGAAGCAGCTGATTTCTACTAACTTTCCCTCAATAGAGTATATGGCTCAAGTTTATCAGTATGTGGGCAACTACCTAAAAATAGCTTATGGTGATGGAGAAAATTCTGTTAGAAAATTTGATCTTTTGGAATTTGCGCGGTTGTATAAACTGCATACGCTTGGAGCATACTATGCAATCAAATATCTTGAGCAAGAAGGTTATTGGGAACTTACCGATGAAATAGACAATCCGTCCAGAATAAAGTTTATTGTAGATAAAGACGAACTATACTCCATACAGCTCGGAGATAGTGTTATGGACGATTTTGTCAAGGGCCTTATGCGTACGTATTCAGGGCTGTTCTCGCAGATGGTGAGAATAAATGAAGAGTATTTGGCAAGAGTAAATGTAGATACCCCTCAAAATGTCAGAGCTAAGCTGCAATACTTGGCTAAAAGGAGAGTTATCAAATATATACCCCAGATACGCACTCCACTTATCATATTCAAATGTGAGCGTTTAGAGCCATCTAATCTGTATATAAGCCCAAAGCGCTATGAACAGAGGAAGTTGCAGATGACCAAGAGGGTAGAGGCTATAATCAGTTATGCTCAACAAGCAGAGGTATGCAGAAGCCGCTATTTGATAGAATACTTTTCACAGCCGGCAAAATCTGATTGTGGAGTATGCGATGTATGTATTTCCCGAAAGAGCATTAACCATACAGAGCAAGTCTCAGACAAAAAAATTGAGAACCAGATTATTTTGATGCTGCAATCTGCAGGCGGAAAAATGACTTTTCTCGAGCTGAAACAAACAATACCTCCATCGGTCTATAACAGATATGTTTCTGTGCTTAGAGATATGGCAGACAGAGGTTTGATAGTAGCGGGCGACGATGGTATCAGAATGATATAAGTTCTCTGTAAAGCCTGTTTACAGGTAAGCCCATAACGGTATATACGCTTCCTCTTATTTCTTTGATACAGGCCAGTCCTATCCATTCCTGCACTGCATAACCCCCGGCCTTGTCGTATGGAGAAAAATTGTCTATGTAGTAGTTCATCTCGTCTTCTGAAATGGTGTCGAACAATACTTGGGCAGTATCCGAAAATGTGATTTTTTTCTCCGAACTTTTAAGGCATAGGCCGGTAATCACCGTATGTCTTCTTCCAGAAAGTTCTGAGAGCATCTCCTTGGCTTCTTGCCGATTATGAGGTTTGCCCAAAATGTGCGAATCTACTGCAACTATGGTATCTGATGTTATGAGTATATCTTCTTTCTTTAGTTCGCCAAAATAGTGAAGGGCTTTCTGCTCTGCTATATACTCAGGTATTTTCTCGTAAGCCAATGACGGAGGATATGTTTCGTTATAGTTGCAGACAGCACCAACAGCAAACTCTACTCCTAAACCTCCCAAGAGTTCTCTCCTTCTTGGTGATGCTGATGCAAGTATTATGTTCCTGCCTTGAAGATGCTTAGCAAGTGGAGATAACATGCTTACTTTCCGTATATTATCTTATATTGTTCTTCTATGGAGCTACGCCACGCCTGATATGTTGCAGGGTCTAATGTCCATTTTCCCTGAGCTTTCATAACCTGCTCAATCAAATCTCTTACACAACCTTTTCCGCCGGCAAAAGCAGAAACATAGTCGCATACAGATTTCACCTCAGCAACAGCGTCTGAAGGGCAGACGGCAAGGCCGCAGCTTTTAAGCACTGGAATGTCTGGAAGGTCGTCGCCTACATAGGCAACCTCTTCTGGCTTTAGTTTATGACGTTTGCAGAAATCGTCAAATACCGGAAGTTTATGCTGCGCATTCTGGATAACTTCGTGTGCCAAAACCGGATAGAATCTTTTTAGAATGGAATTGCTCTGGCCACCGGTAATGATGGCCAGAGTATATCCGCTCATGTAGGCAAGCCTCATGCCCAAACCGTCTTTCGCATTGAAAGTGCGTATCAGATCTCCGGTTTCTGGCATGCAAATTATGCTACCATCTGTAAGCACCCCATCAACATCAAAGGCAAAAGCCTTGATATTCTTGAGTTTTACTTTATAGTTCATATTCATGCAACTGTTCCCAGAACTTTTTACTGCATGGAAAATCCAAGCAAAGCCTTGCTAATTGTTAGTCTTGGTAAACAGAATCGAGGTCTTCTTTTACATTTTTGCAAATGTTAAGCACAGAATCGCTGTTGCAATTGTAAATGTAGAAATGACGCTCGTTGTTCCAAGCCTGAGCCCTTTCTGAGAAAATCTCGGCTGAGTCTATAAATCTTTCGCATCTGAGCGAGTCTATAAGCAACAGGTAGCTCTCAATTATAAAGGCGGCCATTTCGCACATCTTACGTGCCTGAAAATCTATATATTCCTCTGGCTTGCCTTCCATTAGGGCAACTGTTTTTTCGTACTGTGCAGTCATGGCAACCAATCTTGCTTTTACTGCCTCCAACCTGCTCTGTGCATCTGGGCAAGCTTGCTTAACGGCATCGCTGACTTTTACTTCAATGCTTTCGTACTCGTTACGTATCATTTCTAAATAAGAGCCGTTGGTAACATAACGGATAGCGGCCACAGTCTGGAGTTGAGAAGTTCCTTCGTAAATAGTAGTTATGCGTGCATCTCTATATAATCTTTCTACTGGGTATTCCCTCATAAAACCGCTACCTCCATGTACTTGTATGGCATCGTACGCATTCTGATTGCAGAATTCAGAAGATGTCATTTTTAGTATAGGTGTGAGCATATCGGCATATCTCGAATATTTTTTAGCCTCCTTTCTCTCCTCCGGAGTAAGTTTTCTATCCGGGGTAACCAATGCGTTAAGTGCCTTGTATATGTCAACACAACGAGAGGTTTCGTAGAGTATGGCACGGCTGGCTTGCAGTTTGGCTTTCATTACGGCAAGCATCTCATAAACAGCAGGGAATTCGATGATTTTCTTTCCAAACTGCTCTCTTTCATTAGCATATTTAAGAGCCTCTCTGTAAGCTGCTTCTGAAATTCCAACACTCTGTGCACCTACTCCCAAACGCGCTCCGTTCATAAGGCTCATCACATACTTTATCAAGCCCATTTTACGGTCTCCTACAAGTTTGGCAGGGGCATTGCGGAAAACCAACTCGCAGGTAGGGGAACCATGAATTCCAAGCTTATTCTCGATTCTTCTAACGGTTACGCCGCCCCACTTTTTATCGTGAACAAAATATGAAAGACCTCTGGCATCAAAAGTATCTTCTTCGCTTCGTGCAAGTACAAGCTTTATATCTGCATCTCCGTTTGTAATAAACCTTTTTACACCATTGAGCATCCACATCTGAGCTTTTTCGTCCCAAGTAGCTTTAAGCATAACAGCTTGCAGGTCTGAACCTGCATCCGGCTCTGTAAGGTCCATAGAGCAAGTTTCGCCTTTGTTTATCCTTGGTAAAAATTCAGCCTTGATTTCTTCTGAAGCAAATTCTGCTATGGTTTCTGCGCAATCTTGCAGTCCCCAGATATTTGCGTATCCGGCATCGGCTCTTCCTACCAATTCTGCAGCCATAACATACGGTACCATAGAAAAATTAAGACCGTCATATTTTCTTGGGAGAGCTATTCCATATACACCGGCTTTTGTCAGAGCTTCTTGATTCTTTGTTGTGCCTTCTGCATAGGTAACTCTGCCGTCTTTGCAAACAGGCCCGTCTATATCTACTTGTTCTGCATTAGGTGCTATAATATCTCCACAAATCTGCCCCACAATATCCATTACGCGGTCGTAGGAGTCTATGGCATCTGCAAAATCCTTAGGAGCATATTCGTATTGTCCGTAATCTTTATAGTTATCTTCTTTGAGTTCCACGATTCTCTTCATAAGAGGGTGAGAAAGCTGGAACTTGAGGTCTTGGTTATCTTTGTAAAAATTTGCCATTATACTGTTCCTCCTATTTGCTATGCTTCTTGTAAGATGCTATCATCTTTGGTACTACTTCATTAAGATCTCCTATGATGGAGTAATCTGCTAATTTGTGTATAGGTGCCTGCGGATCGTTGTTTATAGCTATAATAATTTTGCTCTGATCCATACCGGCAGTATGCTGAATAGCACCACTAACACCTACACATATTATGAGTTTAGGTCTTACGGTAACTCCTGTCTGGCCTATCTGCCTTGCATTTTCTACAAAACCTGCGTCAACGGCAGCGCGAGAAGCTCCAACTTGGGCTCCAAGAGTTTTAGCCAAATCAAATATCAAGGAGAAGTTCTCTTTACTTCCAACTCCGTATCCTCCATCTACAATTATCTGAGCTCCTTTGATGTCTATTTTTCTTTCTTCAATTTCGCGTTTGATAATTTCAACGGCAAAATCGCTATCTACTAAAATTGTAGAAACATCAATCCTATTAATTTTTCCTTTAACAGGCTGTGGCAGTGGCTCTTTTTTCATAACCCCCTCTCTGACTGTAGCCATTTGCGGCCTGTGCTCAGGGTTTACAATTGTAGCAATTATGTTGCCGCCAAAGGCCGGGCGTATCTGATAGAGAAGATTTGTATAGTGTTTGCCGGTTTTAGGATCGTCATGATCTCCTATCTCCAAACTGGTACAATCTGCTGTAAGACCACTCTTCATGGCACTGGAAACTCGAGGAGCAAGGTCTCTGCCAATTGTAGTGGCTCCGAACAAGGCTATTTGAGGCTGCTCCAGATTAAAGACTCTCAGAGCTATAGCGGTGTAAGGAAGAGTGCGGAAGTATTCAAGGCAAGGATCGTCTGCCAGATGAACCACCTTAGCTCCATAAGCATAAAGTTCTTCTGCGAGTTTTTCTACATTGCTGCCTATCAGCAGGGCCTCAACATCTACACCGAGCGTTTCTGCCAGAGATCTGGCTTTGGTTAAAAGTTCCAAAGATACATCGCAGATTTTTCCACCATCCGTTTCTGCATATACTATTATATTGTTCATATCGATAATTCTTTATTATTAACCAATTTCATGATTTGCCATCAGTTCGCTGATGAGGGAATCTATATCTGCTTCGCTGGCAGAAAGAACCTTGCTTTCCTTAGCTTTGAAGACGATATTCTCAACTTTCTTAACCTTGGTAGGAGAGCCGCTGAATCCGTAGCTGTTTTCGTCTCCTCCTACATCGTCAACTGTCCATTCCTGAATTCTCAGATATGGCTTTTCTTCTGCAGAAATAGCATATTTCCCTTCGTTTGCAGGATCTTTTTCCTCATTGATGGTTCTGGCATATTTGTATTTCAACAGGTTCTTTGCATTACGCGGGCGGCAAGGAGCTGCTGTTGCATGTACAGTAATAAGGCAAGGTAGGGTAGATGTTACTACTTCGATACCTCTTTCTAATCTTCTCAATACGGTAACATGTTTATTGTCAATTTCCTGTATTTCTTCTGCGTATGTAATTTGCGGAAATCCGAGTTTTTCGGCAACCTGTGGTCCAACTTGCGCGGTATCTCCGTCAATAGCCTGCCTGCCGGCTACAATGATATCGGGATTCATCTTTTTAACAGCCTGAGAAATGGCATAGGATGTGGCCAGCGTATCTGCTCCTGCAAAACGGCGATCTGTTAGCAATATGCCGCCATCGGTTCCGCGGAAAAGGCCTTCCCGTATAACTTCTGCAGCCCTGAAAGGCCCCATGGTTAATACTAAAACCTTAGAACCAGGAAATTTGTCTTTTATTCTCAATGCCTGTTCCAAGGCATTCATATCTTCCGGATTAAAGATAGCAGGAAGCGCAGCTCTGTTAACTGTGCCTTCCGGTGTCATCGCATCCTTACCAACATTCCTTGTATCTGGAACCTGCTTGGCAAGAACAACAATAGTAAACTCTTTATTCATATTATAAAAATCTAACTGTTTACGATTTATTTTCAGAAGGATTAAAGCCTACAGGAATTGCAGGCTCCGGATTGTGGACGGCTATTTGTCCAAAATGAGACTCATATTTGCTGATATTGTCTGCCAGGGCATCTCTAAGCCTTTTGGCATTATCTGGTGTCATTATGATTCTTTCTGTAACCACAGCTTTCTGAAAACCCGGTAGTATTTTCAGAAAATCCAAAACAAACTCGCTTGGGGAGTGGGTTATTACAGAAAGATTACAATACGAACCGTTAGCAACATCTTTACTATTGAGTTCTATATCTAACTGTTTATTTTCAGCCATACTTATTTATATAGGTTTATACATATATTTTGGCAAATATAGTGATTTTTGCCGTAAATAGGAGGATGCGTCTTTTTTATTACATTTGCAAACTGTGTATAATGCGGTTGTAGCCGCCAAAAATATATGAGATGGAAATTTCTGCTAAGTATGATCCTTCCGTAGCGGAAGACAAGTG
>ONYJ01000150.1 GCA_900322025.1 uncultured Bacteroidales bacterium
GAGATAAAAGAAACAGCTATGGAGCTTGCTGTAGATAAACAGGCTCTTACAGATCAGATGACGCAGTTGCAGCAAGACTATGCCTCTCTGTCTTCCACAAACGATACGATAAACACGCAGTTGCAGATAGAGAGAGAAAAGGTGGCAGAACTCATAGAAAAAGTAAAAAAGACAGAAGCTTCCAACCAAGCCCAACTCCGCAAATATGAGAAAGAACTTGGCACTCTCAGATCTATAATGAAGAGTTATATCAAGCAAATAGATTCTCTGAATCAGATGAATATAGCTTTAAAAGAGGAGGTTTCCGAGGCAAAGAAACAGGTGGAAGAAACTTCTGCCAAGAACGAGGCGCAAGCAAAAAAGCTTGAGGCTCAGGCTAAGAAACTCGATGAGGGTTCTGTTGTTAGAGGACGTGGAGTATCTCTTGTAGCCCTCAATGGTAAAGGCAGAAGTACAGACCGTTCCAGCCGTACAGTACAATTCTGTACCAACCTGTCTCTTGTAGAGAATTCTATTGCTGAAACAGGTCTTATGACAGTTTATGTTAGAATAAAAGATCCGGAAGGAATACTCATGGCAGATCAATCTCAGCAGATGTTCACTTTTGGTGGAGAGCAGATGATATGTTCTGCTTCTCGCGAAGTGGATTATCAAGGAGAAGAACTTGAGGTAAGTATATATTTTACTCCGGGAGTAGAACTTACAAAGGGAACCTACACAGTAGAAGCATATAGCACCAAAGGGAAACTCGGATCTGCGGAGATAAGGCTTAAATAAAAGCCAAATGGCCGGAATATATCTGCACATTCCTTTCTGCAATTCAAAGTGCATATACTGCGGATTTTATTCCGTTGTTTCAAAGACTTATGTAGGCAAATATATTTCTGCGCTTGAAAGAGAAATGTACGAGCGCAGAAATTTTTTTTCATCTCTATACAAGGCAGACAGAACCATCAGAACTCTTTACATAGGAGGCGGCACTCCATCTGTATTAGAAGTAGAAATGTTAGATAAAATTCTGGTTGCACTCAAGCAAACATTTCTTTTTCCAAGTACAGCATTTAGTACAGAAAATCCAGATGAATTTGAATTTACCATAGAGGTAAATCCAGACGATATAACCATGGAATATGCTATCGCCCTGAAAAAGATAGGAGTAAACAGAATAAGTATGGGGGTGCAGTCTTTTTCAGACACTCATTTAAGATGGATGAGCCGCCGCCATACGGCTGTAGAGGCAATAAAAGCTTTTTACGTGCTTAGAGAAGCCGGATTTAGAAATATCAGCATAGATTTAATCTTTGGATTTCCAGATCTTTCAATGGATCAATGGAAGTATAATATTGAGCGAATCTTGAATCTTATGCCAGAACATATATCGGCTTACCAGCTTGGAATAGATGCAGATACCCCATTGGAGAAAAAACTGAAAAGCGGAAAACTCTCTTTGCCTTCGGACGAACTATGTGCTAAAATGTATGCCGAACTTCAGCAAGTTCTTATGGAAGGCGGATACGAGCAATATGAGGTGTCTAATTTTGCGCTAAGTTCTGCTAAGGAAAATCGTAGCCGCCATAATTGCTCTTACTGGGCAAAAGTTCCTTATTTGGGATTAGGGCCTGGTGCTCACTCATATATAGGCAGACACAGAGAGTGGAACTTTCCTAACATAATATCTTATTGCAATCACACAACGCTTGTTCTAAGAGAGGGCGAGAATCTTTCTCCGCAAGATGTTTTTAATGAAGGACTTATGCTGGGGCTTAGAACTGCTGATGGCGTGTCTTTAGAAGCTTTGTGCGCTACCGATCCGCAGGCTCCTGTTTTTATCCGGAGCATACTTCCTACGATAGAAGAGTTATGCAATAAACAATGTTTAATTATGACTCAGAACGGGCGAATAAAAATACCACCTGAAAAACTATTTGTTTCAGATGGTATTATAAGAGATTTATTTGTTTGCTAATTACGCAGTGCAAAAACCATTGGCAACAAGATAACCCTTAGTGGCTACGGCCACAAATATCAAAACAATTACAGTAGCATAGATGTAGCCAATCCACTGCAATCTTTTCAGCCACTTATTGTTGTTCATGCCAATAGAGTGAAATGCACTCCAGAAACCGTGAATCAGGTGTAACCACAAGAAAACAAACCATACAAGATAAAGGATATAGACATGTAGTCTTCCAAAGGTTTTGATCATTGCTTCTGCTCCGGATAAAACTTTATCTTCGTTACCTGTAAGATCTTGTAATTGCATGTCTGCCCAAAAATCCGTAAGGTGTAGTGCCAATCCCACCAGAACAAAGATACCGAGAACAATCATATTCTTAGA
>ONYJ01000031.1 GCA_900322025.1 uncultured Bacteroidales bacterium
ATACGCCTGCGGAAAAACCGGCAAAGAAGAAAACCGCAACAAAGGCTACCAAAGACGAAGCAGGTGATAAAGTAGAGAAAACAGAGGCCAAGACTAAAGCTAAAACATCAACCAAGACATCTGGCAAGCGCTCTACAAAGGCTGAGTAGTATATGCTATATCTTGTTGGATAGCATATTATGCCGGTACATATAAGGTAGCTGCCTATTAGTCTATTGAGTAGTGTATATTGATTTTGGAGTGTGCTGAATATATTTTAAGTTATACTAAACATAAACTTATATGCTTAAAGATTTTGAAAAATTTGCTGCAGACCGTAGAGGAATAAGTTCTATAAAATTGGGCGGATATGCCGGTTATAGTGCTGCATATATAAACCCAACCATTATAGAAGAAAGGCACCTGAATGTTGCAAGTATGGATGTGTTCTCTCGTTTGATGATGGATAGGATTATTTTTCTTGGTGTTCCTATTAACGACGATGTGGCTAATATTATACAAGCGCAGCTTTTATATTTGGAATCTGCAGATCCTGAGGCTGATATACAGCTATATATCAACTCCCCCGGAGGTCAGGTATATGCAGGTTGGGGGATCTATGATACGATGAATCTTGTTAATCCTAAGGTATGTACTATATGTACAGGCATGGCGGCTTCTATGGCTGCAATACTTCTTGCAGCCGGGGTAAAAGGCAGGCGTAGCGCTCTTCCTCATTCCAGAATTATGATACATCAGCCTATGGGTGGAGCTTCCGGGCAGGCTTCCGATATAGAAATTGAGGCGAGAGAGATAATAAAAACCAAAAAGGAATTGTATGAGTCTTTGGCTGAAAATACCGGTAAGACTTTGGAACAGATAGAAAAGGATGCAGACAGGGATTATTGGATGACATCGGCTGAAGCTAAAAAATATGGTATGATAGATGAGATTCTTTCTAAAGCCAAAAAGAAATAACAGAGCACAACGAACATAAGCAAAATGGCTGATAGTAAGAAAGGTTCTAATACCGGCAAGAAAAAACCATATTGCATAATATGCGGGAATGGTCAAAACGATGTTCCTTTGATAGGAAAGGGGGTGGCTCGTATTTGCACGTACTGTATAGAAGGCTTACACAATTATTTAACTGAGGAGCCGCCAGTGGGCGAGCGTTCAGAAGATATTACAAACGAGCTTAATATCGATTTTGAGAACTTAACTCCAAAGGTTATACACGAAAAACTGAATCAGTATGTAGTGGGGCAGGATGAGGCAAAGAAATTCTTGAGTGTGGCTGTTTACAACCATTATAAGCGGGTTTTACACAAAAGGAATGAAAAACAACGTACGAAGCCTCTGCGTTTTAAGGATAGCACGGGAACCTATGAATGTGTTTTTGCTGACGACGATTTTGGTTGCATTGATGAGAAAAAAGATAACTCTACAGAATGGAGCCCTGTTGTTCTGAAAAAAATAGAGGATATAGAAGATCCTTACGATGTAGATATAGAAAAGTCTAATGTGCTTATGGTAGGGCCTACGGGTACCGGTAAAACCCTGCTTGCCCGTAGCATTGCCAATATGCTTCATCTGCCGTTTGCAATTGTAGATGCTACGGTCCTAACAGAGGCAGGCTATGTAGGGGAAGATGTGGAGAGCATACTTACAAGACTCTTGCAAGATGCCGACTATAACGTAGAAAAGGCAGAGATGGGTATTGTGTTTATAGACGAGATAGACAAGATAGCCAGAAAGAGCGACAATCCTTCAATTACTCGGGATGTTTCCGGAGAGGGAGTTCAGCAGGCATTGCTGAAAATTTTGGAAGGCAACATAGTGAATGTTCCTCCACAAGGCGGGCGTAAGCATCCTGAGCAGAAGATGATAGCGGTTAATACTCAAGATATATTATTTATTTGCGGCGGAGCTTTTGAAGGAATAGATAAGAAAATAGCACAGAGGCTGAATACCAAGGTGGTAGGCTATGGCGTTCAGGATGGGCTGAAGGATATAAATAAAAACGAACTTTTGAGATACATAGCTCCACAGGATTTGCGAGCCTATGGCATGATTCCGGAACTGATAGGCAGGTTACCGGTTGTTACTTACCTGCATCCGCTTAGCCGAGAGGCTCTTAAAGAAATTCTTACAGCTCCTAAGAATGCTCTGATGAAGCAGTATAGGGCTATGTTCAAGATGGATGGCATAAACCTGATAGTAGAAGATGCTGTCTTAGACCTGATAGTGGATACTGCAGTAAAATATAATCTTGGTGCC
>ONYJ01000124.1 GCA_900322025.1 uncultured Bacteroidales bacterium
ATGTCTTTTGATCGTTCCATTACTCTTCTGCAAGACTATACTACCGGGCAGATGCTTTATGCCAAATCTTATAATCTCCAGAACAGCTTGGGGCTTAGTATCAAACAGAGTGTTCCTTTTACCGGCGGAACAATATCTGTGTATTCAGACCTTTCTCGTATAGACCAATTTGGGGCAACCAAGGGAATAACTTGGTATTCTCAACCTTTTACAATAAGCTATACCCAGTCTTTGTTTTCTTATAATCAATTCAAATGGGACAAGAAAATATCTCCGAAGGAATATGAGCTTGGCAAGCGAAGGTATCTGGAAAGTTTAGAGCAAATTACGGTGGATGTTGTTGGCTGTTTTTACGAGCTTCTGCAGGCAAAGAATAATTATCAGATAGCACTATCTAATTATGAAAATACTTTGCAGTTGCGTTCTATAGCTGGCGAGAGGCTGAAGCTTGGACGTGTAACCAAAGATGAGCTATTAAAGTTAGAGCTTAATATGCTCAAAGATAGTATCAGCATAAATGAAATGGCAATAAAGATAAGGGAGGCGCAGATGCAATTGAACTCTCTGCTGGGGTACGATGAGTCTTTTGAGGTAAATCCTATTATTACCGAGGAACTGCCGCAATTGGAGATAGATTACAACACAGTAATAAATAAATCTTTGGAAAAATCGTCTTTCAGTGTGAGCAACGAACTGAATTTGCTCAATGCAGAATCGGATGTGGCAAAGGCAAAGGCTCAGCGCGGAATATCGGTTTCTTTAGTGGCGAGGCTTGGTTTGTCTAAAACAGATTCTAAGCTAAAGCGGGTATATAGTAGTCCATTAGATCAAGAGGTGGTGGGGCTTTCTTTTTCTATCCCTATATTCGACTGGGGGCTTGGCCATGGTAGGGTACAAAAGGCTATGGCTGCTCAGAAGGTATCTAAAGCTAAGGTACTACAGAGTGAGAGCGATTATCGGCGCAAAATTTTTATGGCGGTAGGGCAGTTCAATAATCAACGGCAGCAGTGCATAGCTTCTAAGAGGGCACAAACCTTGGCATTAGAACGCTATGGGCTTATGGTGGAAAAGTTCCGTAGTGGCAAGGCTACTGTTACAGACCTTATGGATGCGCAGAGCGAGAAAGATGCGGCTATTCAAAAGTACATTACAGATATTGGAAACTTTTGGATTTATTACTACGGCATAAGGCAACTTACCCTCTACGATTTTATAGAGAATAAAGATGTGTCTGTAGATTTTGACGCTATAATACATTGATTAGAAGGCTTATGAAAAGAAAGGTTTGTCTATATATGAAGACTTTATGCGAAAGTGTTTTCTTCTGTGTTCTTATCATTGGATTATGTTGTACTTCTTCTTGCAAGGGAAAGGAGGACAAATCTGATGGAGAACAGGATTTAGAAAAATTGGCATACACCCCCCAGAACAATGAAGTAGAGGTGATAACTCTTGTACGAGGACCTTTTAAACGCCAGTTGCTTTCTAATGGTAAACTCTCTGCAAAGAGGAAGTCTTCTCTGTCTTTTGCAACATCCGGCATTATAGCTTCGATTAGAGTGGAAAATGGTTCTTTTGTGAATAAGGGTGCTGTTATAGCAGAACTTGATGCGAGAACAACTTCTGCGGCATTAGCAGGGGCTAAGATAAATCTGCAAAAAGCGGAGCTTGAGCTTTACGATATGCTTGTCGGGCTTGGCTATAGGGCCAGAGATACCGTATCTATGACAAAAGAATTATTAGAGAGCGTAAAGATGCAGAGTGGTTATACCTATGCAAAAAACGATTATACAAGGGCTGTAACAGATGCTTCAATGCGTTATCTTACAGCACCTTTTTCCGGTAAGGTTGCAGACATATCTCAGAAAGTTCACGAGCAGTCTGCCGGTGTTTTCTGTACTCTTATAAACGATACCGAACTCACTGCAGATTTCTTTATTATGAGTTCTGAATTGTCTATGTGTAAAAAGGGAATGAGGGCTAAGATTGTACCATTTGGTGCAACAGCTGCAGATGCGCTTTATGGAACGGTAACCAATATAAATCCTACTGTAAATGCAAACGGACAGGTTGGTGTTACAGCTACTGTTAAAAACAATGGCGCTTTGATAGATGGTATGGATGTAAAGGTTCTTATAGAGGAAGATATTGCAAACCAACTTGTTGTACCAAAGAGTGCGGTTGTTGTCAGAGATGGTATGGATGTACTTTTTACATATACAGAAGATGGACTTTCTCATTGGATTTATGTAAATATTCTTGCGGCTAATCAAGATTCATATATTGTAGAGGGCAATAAGGATAGAGGTGCACAACTCTCTGAGGGGGATATGGTAATTATATCTGGCAATCTTAATCTTGCAGACAAGTCTGCAGTTGTATTGAAGAAATAGTTTATGCTTAGAAAGCTCATACAAAGACCTATTGCGGTAACAATGGCTCTTTTGAGTGTTGCCGTTCTCGGACTTGTGAGCATAAATCTTTTGCCTGTTTCTCTTGTTCCCGATGTAGATATACCTTACATCACGGTTCAGGTATCGGCCCCAAAACTATCTGCAAGACAGATAGAAGAGAGTGTAATGCGGCCTTTGAGGCAGCAGCTGATGCAGATAGATGGTGTGGAGGATATGGCATGCACTTCCAAAGATGCTACTGGCACAATAAAACTCTCTTTTAATTACAGTTCAAATATAGATTTTCTGTTTATAGAAGTAAACGAGAGGGTAGATAGGGCTATGCCGTATCTGCCAGAGATACAGCGTCCAAAGGTAATCAAGGCGAGTGCGGCTGATATTCCGGCTTTTTATATAAACATTACTTTAGCCCCTGGCTCTACGAGTACATTCAGCGACCTCTGCAATTTTGCCGTAAAGGTTATAAACAGGAGAATTGAGCAGCTTCCGCAAGTGGCGATGGCAGATATGAGTGGCCACGAAACTCCGCAGATTGTTGTTGTGCCCAATAGAGAAAAACTTATCTCTTTGGGAATTGATATAGATGAATTTGAGGAGTATGTGAGGGCGGCTGATGTAAGGCTTGGCACACTTACCATAACTGATGGCGAATATAGTTACGATGTTAAATTTGAGTCTTTGGCTTTGGGTAGAGAGGCCATAGAAGATATAGTTGTAAACAAGAATGGTAAGCTCATAAAGCTAAGTGATATTGCACAAATTGTAAGCAAGCCTGCTCCAAGGAACGGGTATGTTTTTTCTGACTCAAAGCCTGCGTTAAGTGTAGCCGTAATAAAACAGAAAAATGCCAAGATGTCTGCTTTAAGGAAGGGCATGGAGGAGCTTATGCAAGAGTTTGAGAAGGATTATCCCGATATAGATTTTGAGGTTACACGTAACCAGACGCAACTACTGGATTATTCCATAAATAGTTTGGCTATAAACATATTGTTGGCAATAATACTTTCGAGTGGGTGCATTTTGCTGTTTTTTAGAGAACTAAAGACATCTGCATTAGTTATTGTAGTAATTCCTGCGTCTTTAGTGTTTTCTTTATTGCTCTTCTATCTTTTTGGCCTCTCTCTAAATACTCTCTCTCTTTCCGGCCTATTGCTTGGAGTGGGTATGATGGTAGATAATACTATTATTCTTTTAGATAACATAACCAGCTGGTGGAAACGTGGTTTGGCTTTAGAAGATGCTGTTGTTTATGGTACTAAGGAGGTTCGTGGAGCAATGTTGAGTTCTCTGCTTACAACTTGTGTTGTATTTGTTCCTGTTATGTTCATAAGCGGAATTGCCGGTGCTTTATTTTCGGATCAGGCGGCTGCAATAACTATAACGCTTATCACTTCTTATCTTATAACCATTACGATAGTGCCAGTGTATTATTATTGGTGGTATAGAAAGCAGGTGTACTACAAGCCCGCTACTCTTAGAAGTTGGGATATTACAGCTCCTATGCTAAAGTGGGAACGCAGGATAATGGAAAAGGCATTGCGCTTGCGCCACTATATACTTCCGCTTTTATTGCTCTCTATGGTAGGCTGTATTGCTATGTTTTTAGTCTTGAAAAAGGAACGCCTGCCGCATATTACTTATAATGAATGTATAGCGGAAATAGATTGGAATAGCCAAATATCTATAGAGCAGAATAGGGCCAGGGTTGAGGAAATAGAGAAACTTATAGAGCAGGATGAAGAGCAGGTAACATCTATGATTGGAGTACAGCAGTTTGTACTTGGCCATACAGCAGACCTTTCTGTTTCTGAAACGAGCATATATATTAAAAGTTCAAAGGGTGGGCTTGACAGAATAAAATCAAGTATATCGGCTTATCTTGCGAGCAACTATCCGCAAGCAGTATGTTTGTTTAAGGAATCTGGAAATGTTCTTGAAGCAGCCTTTGGAGAGCGGCAGGCCCTACTCACTGCAAGGCTGCGTTCGGCAAATTCATCTCTGACAGATATTCCTACTTTGAAAGAGGTATTGGGCAAGATAAACGAGGTGGTTCCATTGAGTTCTCGGGTAAGGTTAAAGAAAGATATTCTGTATATAGCAGACCCTGCTGCTATGGCTTTATACAATGTGAGTTATAACGAACTGCTTCATATATTAAGAGGTGTGCTTAGCGGTAATACTCTGTTTGAGATAGTGCAGGGCGAGCAAATTTTACCGGTAATAGTGGCCGATAGGGAACGTAATCTATCTCAGATAATATCAGAGAGTGTTATAAGCCATGGAAACGTGCAAATTCCTTTGAGACTTCTGTTAAAGCAAACTTTTAGGGAGGATTTTCAGGTTATTACAAGCGGTATAGATGGCGAATACTATCCGGCAGACTTGTCTGTAGCGTATGGAGAAGTAGCTTCTGTAATGGACAGAATAAAGAAAATAGTGCAAGACAGCGGAGAATATACCGTATCTTTTAGCGGAGCATGGTTTTCTAATAATTTAATTGCCAAAGAGTTGTTTTTTGCATTCATAATAGCTCTCATAATGCTCTACATTATTTTGGCCGCGCAATTTGAATCTTTACTACAGCCGCTTATTATCTTGTCTGAAATAGTTGTGGATACCTTTGCAATTCTGCTTGCTATGTGGGCGATTGGGGTGAGTGTAAATGTTATGTCTTTAATTGGCCTTGTTGTGGTTAGTGGAATTGTAATTAACGATTCTATACTAAAAGTAGATACCATTAACCGTTTGATAAAGAGCGGTATGGATACAAGGCAGGCTATAATGGAGGCCGGAGAGCGCAGAATGAAGTCTATAGTTATGACCTCTATAACAACAATACTTGCAGTGGCCCCTTTCTTAAAGCGCGGAAGTATTGGGGATGATATGCAGTTCCCTATGTCTGTGGTAATTATAGTTGGAATGGCCGTGGGTACGTTAATAAGCTTGTTTATGGTTCCGGCACTCTATAGCCTTTTGTATAATAAGAAAACGGGTAGCAGATGAGCATATTTAAGCAACCATCTTCGTTTTCTGTAATACTTCTGACTGTGGCAATTGCTGTAGTGGGTTTATTGTCTGCCCGCCACCTTAGCATACATTATACTCCGCAGGAAAAACCGGAAGAAATTACCGTAAGCTATTATTATAGAGATGCTTCATCTAAAGTAATAGAAAGAAGCATAACATCTCTGTTGGAAGGAGCTCTGTCTAAAATAGCCAACAGCACAGGAACTTCTTCTATATCTTCCAAAGGTTATGGTTCTGTTACGGTAAAATTCAGAAGGGGTACAGATATGGCGATAGCTCGTTTTGAAGCTGCCACTCAGATACGCAATATATATCCTTCTTTGCCTAAGGGGGTAACATATCCAGAGATTTCTGTGGGAACAACAGGCAGAAAGGGCGGAGAGGTCTTGGTCTTTTTATTGAAAGGGAATATTCCGTCCACAGAACTTTATGAATATGCTACAGAGAATATAGTCAGGCCTCTTTCAGATATAAAAGGAATAGACAGGGTAGATATCAGAGGATATTCTCCCTTTCACTGGGTTGTTGTGTATGATGCTGTAAAAATAGCGGCAGCCGGTATAACTCCGCAGCAGATAACAGCGGCTATAACAGAATATTACACTACTGAGGCAGTTACTCTTGCCAATGCGGAGCAGGAACAGATAACCGTATATCTTAAAGGTGGTAATGGTGGCGACCTGGGAAAGATTCCAATTGCCAAAAGCGGTAGCAGGATAATATATTTGGCAGATATAGCCACATATAGATATGAAGAATCTGTCCCCTCATCTTATTACAGGCTCAATGGTCTTAATACAATATCCATTTCTGTAAATGCTACTCAAACGGCAAACAGTATTGAAGTTGCAAAGGAGGCAAAGAAACTTATGAATAGCCTTTCGGAGCATTTTCCAACCGCCGTTTCCTTTGCCGTGGGTTATGATTCTTCTATATACATATCGGCCGAACTGAATAAGATATATAGACGTACAGCGCTTTCCCTTATAGTGCTGTTATTTTTTGTACTAATTGCTTATCGCTCTGTAAGATATACTATTGCAGTAGGGCTTGCTATATTGGCTAACCTACTTATAGCCTTGTTGTTGTACTATCTGCTTGGATTGCAGATACATCTGTATTCACTCGCAGGCATAACGGTGTCGCTCGGGATAATAATAGACTCTTCTATTGTTATGACAGACCACTATACCTATTACAAAAACAGGGCAGCCTTTGTTCCTGTTTTTGGGGCGATTGCCACAACCATAGCCTCTTTGCTGGCAGTGCTTTTGATTCCGTACAACCAGAGATTAAACTTAACAGATTTTGTGGCATCCGTATCTGTAAATCTGTTTATATCACTACTTGTAGCTTACTTTTTTGTGCCAGCCCTAATAGACTATATTCCTACAGCACTCAAAACATCACACAATTCTTATAAAAGATATAGAAGATATGTTAATTGGAATAGATTTTATTCCAGATACATAAAGTTAGGAGTCCGTTTCAAATGGCTATATATTCTTCTATTGATAGCAGGCTTTGGGCTTCCGCTTTGTCTTATTCCTTCTGAAACAGCCTTAACACTTTCTGGTGAGCCGCACAGCACACTTGTTAAAAAGATTGCATTGTGGAAACCTTACTCGGCTAATAAAACTACTATAGATAGGGTACTTGGTTCTTCGTTTGCTTTGTTTTACAGATCCTTATCTCGATTGGATTTTAGCCGCACACCTCAACGTCTTGTGTTGAGTATAAGAACAGGGCTGAGCGAAGGACATACTGTCTCTCAGTTGAATACCTTGGTTAGGGACATGGAGAATTTTCTCTCTCAGTTTGAGGAGATAGAGCTTTTCCGAACCAATGTGTGGTCTTACGATGATGCTGCCATTGAGGTTTATTTCAAGCCCGAGTATGAGAAGACGTCTGCACCGCTAAAAATCAAGTCGGAGATTATAAAGGCGGCAATGAATTTTGGAGGTGCAAATTGGATTGTTAGCGGAATAGATGACAAATCTTTTAGCAACTATATAGGGAGTTCGTTTTCTTCCAACAATATAGAACTTATAGGCTATGAGTATGATAAACTTATAGGCTATGCAGAGCAGCTGGTATCCTTTTTAGAAAAGAATCCGAGAGTTAGAGCTGCCGATATAAGAAGCAGTTGGCGTAGTATGCCAAGAACAGAATATAATCTCTCGTATGATTTTGAGACTTTGTCGGCAATAGGCGTAAATCCCTACTCTTACTACAATAGTCTTAACAATCTGCTATATAGTAGCACTTTATACCCTATGATAGCAGAGCATCCAACAGAGGTGGTACTGAGGTCTTCTCTTTTCAAATACTATGATTTATGGCACATTCAAAACTCTCCTATAGCGGTAGATTCAACATTTGTAACCCTTTCTAAGGTGGGGCAGATTGTTAAGCGCAAGACAGATTTGGATATTGTTCGCCGAAATCAATCTTACAGTGTAGTAGTTTCTTACGGTTTTATAGGGGAGCACAATCTTAATAAGAAATTAAACGAAAGGGCTTTGGCTTATATGAATGGTTCGGTTTTGCCCATAGGCTATAAGGCGCAGAATGCAGAAATAGATTTTTTCTTTAATCAAGAAAGTGCCGGAAAATATGGCTGGGTTATACTTATTATTATTGCAATAATATATGTGTTTTTGAGCATTCTTTTTGAATCTTTTCGCCAGCCGCTTGCTGTTTTGTTTCTTATTCCCATTTCTTTTATAGGAGTTTTCCTCACCTTCGGGCTGTCGAATCTGATATTCGACCATGGAGGATTTGCCGCCTTTATTATGCTTTGCGGAATTGTGGTAAATGCCGGTATATACCTTGTGTGGGCATACAAAGGTCTGTTGAAAAAGCCGGTGTTATCTACACCACAATCATCTTCTATGGATTATAAAATCAAAAACTATGTTAAAGCTTACAATCTAAAGGTACGACCTATCTTCCTCACTATAGCATCTACGGTCTTAGGTCTTCTGCCTTTCTTGATAGAAGGGCCTGCAGAGGTGTTCTGGTTCAATTTTGCCATTGGAACTATAGCCGGTCTTCTGTTTTCTGTAGTGGCCCTGCTGTTATATCTTCCAATTTTTATATTGCATAAAACTGCGTGAAACAACCCTTTTCGGTAGGCCTTGGATTGGTTTGCAGTACCAAGTTTATTCATTTTTCTTAAATTTGTAGAATAAGATATTATTCCTTTATGAAACAGTTGGAAGACTTATTTAAGCAATATACGGGCAAGAAGCCTATTTCTTGTGAGGAATTGC
>ONYJ01000151.1 GCA_900322025.1 uncultured Bacteroidales bacterium
AGAATACCTATTCCCATACCTAAATCCCAAGATGTTAGTAAAGTAGAGTTGGCAGTTGCTCTCTGATTATTTTCTGCAAGGTTGATAATCATATTCTGAAAAGCCGGCCACAGATGCCCGTTGCCAAGGCCGATTAGTATGGCAGAACCATAGTAGCCTATAGCCGATGGCCAGGCTATAAAAATGGTGTAGCCAACGGTAGAAATCAAAAGACCTCTGACAGAAAGATTAACAAGCTTTCCGCTTCTTAAAGCCTTTGTGCATTGAATTCTAGAAACCATTAGGCCTATGGCCAGAAGCATAAAGTAGGTTCCTGTTCCTGAGGTAATGCCCAGAGTTTCTTTACCATATATGGCTAAATAACTGCTGAGTACTCCGTAGCAATAACCAAACATCATAAGGTTTGTGGCAATAGCCCAGCCTTTCAGCAGAAAGAATCTGTCTAGAGAGAGTTTGCGCTTATCGGGAATGATTTCTTTTTTAGGAGCTTCTATACTACCTGCAGCCCATAAAGCCAAACCGGCTACAATAAAAGCTAACCAGAATAAAAGCTGGAAATTGTTGGTGTATTTGTAAATGAGGATACCTATAGTTGGAGCAAAGGCACTTCCTAAATTGTTGCTTAGTCCGTATAGCCCGATACCTTCCGTTCTTCTGGATGATGGCAGAACATCTATAGCCATTGTGCTGTTTGCAACGGTAGCTGCGCCAAACGGAGCTCCGTGCAGAGTTCTGACTATGGCAAATAAAAGTAGTGAGCTTGCCAGAAGGTAGCTGCCAAACATAAGAAAGTTAGCTAAGATGCAAATAACCAGCACCTTTTTACGGTTGAAGGTATCTGCTATGTAGCCTGAAAAAGGCCTTGCTGCCAAAGCCAACAGAATATAGCCGCTTAAAACAAAGCCTATAGTATCTTTTGTAGAATGAAATGTTTCGCTCAAATACAGGGGGAGAAGTGGAGTAATCAGATAAAATGCAAAGAAAAGGCAGAAGTTTACCGCCATTACCTTTGTATAATTCCTGTTCCATAGTTTTTCTTTCTTCTCCATAGCGGAAGCAAATTTATGAATAAAAGCTGATTCTGAAATCAGAAGCGAGACTATTGGGGCGGTTGGTTCTGTTAGTGCATATCGGCTATAAAAAAGAACATAGCCACTCCAATCATACTCAGAGATCCTCCCATAAATTCTCTTACTCTTATCTTTTAGTTGTATATCAGGCTGTAGGGAGAACGATAAGCACAGGTATATGGCTTCATGCTTTTGTTTACAGACAGTGTGTTTTTGGCGGCATACATAGCAAAAGGTAAATAATTCCTAACTTTGGCAAAACTATTATCTAAATATGAAACTAAATATGAAAAACAAAAGATTGTTGCTAATAACCTTAACCCTGTTTACAGCTACCATGCTTTGCGCCCAGAAGACACAGCCATCGATAGTGCATCCAAAACTCGGGGCTTCGTTTTCTTCGGAGAAAATAAAGGTAACCTTTAAGGCAAGAAAGCAACATTATAATTTCAGAGATACCGCTACTCTCGATACCGATATACATTCTCCTAAATCCGTCAATATACACCCTTCAGGTGCAAAATATTATGTGAACTCGTTAGAAGGAGGAAAAACGGTGGTATATGATTTTACTACAAACAAGAAACTGAAAGTTATAGACCATACATTTAATTCGCAGCACAGCAACTTATGGGCGCCTAAGAGCGGACTGTTTCGTTTCAGACACGAGTATAAGACTCCTGATTCATTTATGGGAAAACCGGTGGAAAGTACATTTTCTCACCAAGGAAGATACCTTTGGATTCCTTATTACAGAAGAAGTTACGATATAAATGCTCAAGAACCGTCTGCCATGGCAGTTATAGATACGCAGAAAGATAGTATTATCAGACTGTTCGAAACCGGGCCGCTCCCAAAAATGGTTGCCACTTCTTTTGATGGCAAACTACTGGCAGTTACGCATTGGGGCGATAATACCATAGGGCTAATGGATATATCTTCTACAAATCCTGAAAATTGGAAGTATGTTTCTTGCCTTGTTGTAGATTATAAACTCAATCTTAATTTCAGCCAGACGCAAAAGGTAGATAGAGATGCAAACAGCGGGTATTGTCTTAGGGGCACAACCTTTACAGAAGATGGCAAGTACCTATTAGTTGGTTGCATGGGTGGCGGTGGTGGAATAGCCGTTATAGATCTTGCACAAAAAAAATATTTAGGAAGGGCGATGGGTATGATGCCGAATGTCAGACATCTGCTTATAAAAGACAATGTACTCTTTATGAGCATAAACAATAAGGGCTATATTCAGCAAATGTCTTTAGATACATTCTATGCAAAAATAAAGAGCTTGGACGGAGAGAAGGTAAAGAGCGTAATTGTTGATGGCTGGCAATCGTGCAAAGTACCGGCTGGAGCCAGAACAATAAATATGTCGCCTAAAGGAGACTATATTTTTGTGGCCTGCAATTCAGGTAGTTGCTTGGCTATTGTAGATGTTGCGTCTATGAAACTCTTAGGCACGGTTCCGGCCGATTCCTATCCTGTGGGCTTAGATATTTCCGCAAACGGCAAATATCTTTTTACCACCTCACAGGGCAGGCGCAATGGCGGCGGAAATGCAGTGGATATATTTGAGGTAGAATACAAATGATTATGAAAAAACTGTTATACATATTGTTAGGCTTGTTGTTCCCGTTGGTGTCGTTTGCTCAGAATCAGATACAACACGATAGTTTGTATGTGAGTTCTACAGAACTGGCCGAAAAAATTATAGAAGAGGCGTATCGCCACCTTGGAGTGAGATACAAGTATGGAGCCAATGGCCCTAAGAGTTTTGATTGTACGGGTTTTACATGCTATGTTTATAATAAATTCGGTTACAAGCTTTCTCGTTCCTCAAAAGATCAGGCCAAAGACGGCAGGCCGGTTGAAGGTAGTTTCAGCAATCTACAAAAGGGTGATATACTGATTTTCGGGTCCAGAAAAAACAAGAAAGTGATTGGACACGCTGGTATTTTTATAGAGTTGGTGGATAGTACTGCTCGCGATTTCAGGTTTATACATGCCTCAACCAAGAGAGGTATAACAATATCAAACCTTAGCGAAACATACTATTCAGACCGTTTCTTAGGAGCCAGAAGAATTCTGCCGGATATTATACCGGGTAATCTGCCGGCACCTCAATTAAACGATAACAGCTTTTTTATTCACGATACGATATATATAGAGGCAGCAACTTCGGATAAACAAATAGTGCTGACAGAAAACGGCAGATGGTTCTATAAAGACCAGAATGGCAAAATTATACAGCCTGATTCTTCTGTTAATATAATACTCAGAGGAAATGGTATGTGGCAAATAATCAGCGAGCAAGGAAAGATGATTCCTCAGCTAAGCCAAAGTAATCAACCTTTGGCAGATAAATCTCCTGCCACAAAACCAAAAGAACAGAAAGATGCTCAATACCATACAATAAAAGCTGGCGACACTCTCTATGGAATTGCCAAAAAGTATGCTACAACAATAGATAAACTTTGCAGCTTAAACGGAATAACCAAAAAGACGGTTCTAAGAGCCGGCAGAAAACTGCGAGTAAAGTAGAGTGTTGGCTAAAAGTTACTTATGCGTATTGTAAAAGTTTGTGAGAAATAATTCTATTTCCTCTAAACTGTCTGTAAGGGTCATTATCAAGTTCTTGTACTTGCCGTTTTCTACTAGTTTTTGGAGTAGGGGATAGAATGGCATATCTTCCGTCCAAAACTTTTTGCCCATAAAAATCATAGGACTGGAAACTCCCAAGGATACATAGTGATTCTGTACGGCATCCTGAAATACTTCCTGTATGGTACCGGCACTTCCGGGGGTGTATATTATGCCTCCAAAAGCATAGGTAAGGATACTGTCTTCTCTGATGCTGTTTTCAAAGAACTTTGCTATGTGCGTGGCAAATGGAGTAGAAGGCTCGTGCCCATATAGCCATGTTGGTATAGATAAACTAATGTATTTATTCTGAGGATACTTACTGCGCACTTTAAATGCAGAAGATAGCCAGTTTTTATCTTTGAATGTAGGGGCGATAGATAAAATATCCAGCGCATTTTCAACTTCTTTTATGCTCCTTCCTGCCATCCATGCTCCAAGATGGGTAGCTTCCATTGCGCCAGGGCCACCGCCGCTAAGCATACAAAAGCCGTTTTCTGTAAGCCTCTTGCTCAAAAGAACAACCTGCCTGAACATACCATCTGTGCGTGAATTGGCATGTCCTCCCATAATCCCAACGCATTTATGCTTGTTGTGGGTTCTGAAAAAATTCTTTAAAGCTATGTGCATCCCATGGTCGTGAATAGCGCGACACAAAGACTCCTCCATTTCTTCGGCCTGTTTGCCTTTATCTATGTAATGCTTGTAGATAAGGGCATCGGTGCAGAAATCTTTTGTGCTTTCAATATCAGGATCAAAGCCCTGATACAAGTCTTCGGCTGTATAGAGTTCCTGCCTTGATAACTTGTACGGTATCGATGATGCATAGTTGCGGATATGCTTTATATTCTCTAAATCATTTACATTCATAGTGCAAATATATGAAAAGCGTATTTAGTCTCAATATATTGATAGATAAGGAACAAAAATAACTAAAAGTGAAATAGACTTTTATAAAGAAGCAAAGGCAATGTTGGTTTTCTGCAACATTGCCTGCAAGTCTTTGAGATAGGGGTAGAAATGATTAGAAAGGTTTGATTTCAAACCCATCTCCGGAGCCAATATGGAAGCTACTGCCCTTGAGCTGATCCTCATACTTGAAATACGGAAGATCTTTGAATGCATCGCGAGCTATTTCTTTGGCTTTTTCGGCCTCCTTGTCTTCCGGCATCCTCCAACGCCCCAATTTCAATGAAGGTTCGCGTTTGATAGCCTCCATGAGAGATATATCAGGAATTATCTCGTTTTTGAAAGCATCAGCCATAAGGTCTATG
>ONYJ01000152.1 GCA_900322025.1 uncultured Bacteroidales bacterium
GATTTAGAAAATATAAACTTCAAGACCTCGTCTATATTCTTTACATATTTGAATTTAAGCCCTTTAATATATATTGGTTTTATTTCTTTTATGTCTTTTTCGTTCTCTTTGCTTAGAATTATTGTAGAAACTCCGGCTCTTTTTGCGGCCAGAATTTTCTCTTTAATGCCTCCCACCGGCAGCACCTTGCCTCTTAGAGTCATCTCACCGGTCATGGCAATCTTGCTTTTAACTTTCTTGTGCATAATTGCGGAGGCCATGGCACTTACCATGGTGATGCCGGCAGATGGACCGTCTTTAGGAATAGCTCCTTCCGGAACATGTACATGTAAATCGTACTTTTTGAATTGTGCAGAGGTTATTCCAAGTGCCTTTGTGTTGGCTTTCAGCCACTGGTAAGCTATTGTAGCAGACTCTTTCATAACATCGCCAAGGTTACCCGTGGTAGAAAGCATACCTTTTCCTTCGCTGCGGATGCACTCCACAAAAAGAATTTCGCCACCCATTTCAGTCCACGCCAACCCTGTTACAACTCCCGGAGCTTCGTTGTCTTTTTGCAACTCATGCTGATTGGTAGGCAAGCCAAGTATTTCTTTCACATCCGCAACCTTTATTTCTGCCGGAAGTTTTTCGTTCATGGCTACCTTCATTGCATTGTGGCGTGCAATTTTGGCTATCTGCTTATCCAGTTGCCTTACACCGCTTTCGCGTGTGTATTCGTCTATTATCTCGTTAATCGCTCCTTTGCCAAAATTCAATTGTCCTGCTTTTAGCCCATGCTCTTTCATTTGTTTGGGTACCAGATAGTCTTTGGCTATATGATACTTTTCTTCTGCCAAATATCCGGAAAGAGGAATCATTTCCATTCTGTCTCTAAGAGCCGGCTGTATGGTGGATATGTTGTTGGCGGTGGTTATAAACAGTACTCTCGACAAATCGTAATCTATATCCAAGTAGTTGTCGTGGAATGTTGTATTTTGTTCTGGGTCAAGAACTTCTAATAGAGCAGAAGAAGGGTCTCCGTGATAGTCGCTGGATACTTTATCTATTTCGTCTAAAACAATCACCGGATTTGAACTCTTTGCACGGTTGATAGCTTGCATAATTCGGCCGGCCATTGCACCTATGTAGGTTTTACGGTGTCCTCTTATTTCCGATTCATCGTGCAGACCACCTAACGAAATTCTCTGGTATTTTCTGCCCAAGGCTCTGGCTACAGATTTGCCAAGCGAGGTTTTGCCGGTACCCGGAGGACCATATAGGCAGATTATAGGCGATTTCATGTTTCCCCGCAGTTTTAAGACTGCCAAGAACTCCACAATTCTGTCTTTTATCTTGTCTAATCCGTAGTGGTCTTCGTCTAAAACTTTTTTGGCATGTTTCAGGTCTAAATTATCTACAGTGGTCTCATCCCAAGGCAGGCCTACAAGAAACTCTAAATAATTGAGCTCTACATTGTAGTCTGGCGAGTTAGGATTTAATTTTTCTAACCTGGAAGTACATCTGTCAAACTCTTTTTTAGCATATTCCGGCCACTTCTTGTCGGCCGCTTTTTTCTTCAAGTCTGCAACATCTTTGGAGTTGCCGTTCATTCCGAGCTCTTCTTGAATGGTTTTCAGCTGATTGTTTAGATAATACTCTCTCTGCTGCTGATCCATTTCGCTCTTTACTTTTTGCTGAATATCGTCTTTGATTTTCAGAATCTCTATCTGCTTATTCAGTACCGACAAGAGTTTATAAGCCCTCTGTTTTATATCACTCTCTGTTAGCAGTTTGATTTTTTCTCCTACGTTTTCGTTGTCTAAAGTTGTAGCAATAAAGTTGGTTAGAAATTCAAAAGAATCTATGTTCTTTATGGCAAATTCGCTCTCGGCAGCAAAAGCTGAGGAGTATTTAACAATCTTTAGGGCAGCCTCCTTGATGGAGTCTGACAGAGCCTTGATATCCTTGTCGTTTTTCTCCGGAAATGTATCGGTCAGATTTTCGATTCTTCCGATCAGGTAGGGATCGTCTGCAATTATATCCACTATCTTGAAGCGGCGTATGCCCTGCAGCACAGCAGTTAGAGCCCCGTCCGGCATCTCTATAAGCTTTAGAATTTTAGCACTACAGCCAACTTCGTACAAGTCTGCCTGTTTAGGATCTTCTTTGTGAACTTCTATCTGTGTGGCGGTGCCTATTATTCTGCTAGACTTATTCATAGCCCTTATCAGTTTAATAGACTTTTCCCTTCCTATAGTAACTGGCAGAATAGTACCCGGAAACAGAACCGAATCTCTCATAGCAAGAATAGGGATGGTTTCCGGAACTTCTATTTTATCTGTTTTAGGATTAGCTTCTATGCTCATTACAGGAAGAATATTTATATCCGATCCTTCTATCTGATTAAGCAAATACTCGTCAAAAAATTTCATAAAACTTTCCTTTTCTCTTTACACGAACCTAATATTTATGCCAAAATGTCAGAAACCTATAGCCTTCATTACTTAGTTCTAAGCATTAGTATAGGTTTCCTGCATACTGTAAATAGTATATGTCAATCATTGTGCCAAAAACAGAAATGACAGATTTGTCAGCAACAAATGCAATTGGCTGCGTCAGAAAATAGGGGCCCTAAAGCCAAACAAGAAAGAGCCTTTACCCTTTGCATTAACAGCATACCCCACATTCACAACTATATCGTAGTAGGTAACCAGATCTATGCCAGCCCCCATACCATACAGAAACTTGTTTGGATAGCTATTATCTCCCTGCCATCGTTTTTCTTGAAACACATAACCAAAATCGTATAGGAACTTACCATATATGGTAAAATGAGGTTTATTGAATTTTCGCCACTTTGGATTCTTTCCTAATTCCACAACTCTTTGGGGCATAATGAGATATTTGATGCTATTATTCTGAGTTATATAATGTTGTCCGTCTATAACATATAGCTCGTATCCGGTTATGTTGGCATTCCCGTAGCCTACGGCTTTTGAATGTAGGTAGGAGTACCTTGTATCAAGGCTGGTAGAAAGCTTTATGGAGGAACTGGCCAGCCATCTTTCTGAAAGTTTCTTATAGTATTGCAGATCTAATTGTATCTGCAGATAACCGAAGTCGAATTTGTTGCTCTCGATAGCGCGTAAACTCAACTGGGCGTATTTTCCTTGGGTTGGGTATAGTATATAATCTCTATCTTCGTGGCATAGAGAGGTTTCTAATGTTAAAGTATGGGCTTTTCTTGTATCCACTCCCCAATAATGTGGATTGGCATCAAACAGTTCGGTAGAAATTTTGCTTATATCGTACCCTAATTTTGCCGTGGCCCTCCATCTTATCTGCGGCCTGTATGTGAGGCTTGCATTTATGCCTCGGCTACGTTTAAGGTAATTATCGGTAGATAAGTGCTGTAACTTATTGTTTGAGGTCAGAAAATCTACATTTTTGTAGTACATGGCATAGGCTTCCAAAGACAGATAAAGCTTTTTATTCCTGTCTAAGGCTATACGACTGTATGAGATATCTATTCCTTTTTCCCAACCTATCAATCCTCTTATTTCCAGCTTGTGTGCCAAACCAAATATATTATTAATCTTCAGGCCTGTATGGAGAGTAACCCTTTCCCAGTTCATTTTCTTTATCCACGATGTCATGTTGCGGTCTTCTAAGCGCAGTTCGATTATAGGCCAAACATACCAGCGCTCTTCTACTTCTATGGCTATAGAAACAGCTTTTGCCTCAGCAGGGGTATTTATAGTTGTTTTTACTGGCAACTGCCTAATGGTAACATAGTTAAAAAGAGAAGTGTTTAAGAGGTTTTGCTGAGCTTCTGTAAGAAGAGCAGACAGGGAAGAAGCGTCTATAGTATCTCCTTTCGAAAACGGCACCTCCCTCATTATAACAGAATTTGCCGTAATGTTATTGCCTGTAATGCTAATATCGGATATAAAGGTATTCTGTCCAAAGCAACCCCTTCCGAACACAACCAGAACCAATATAAGCAGACATTTTTTCATAATTACTTATGTAAAATTGTTGGCGCAAAA
>ONYJ01000156.1 GCA_900322025.1 uncultured Bacteroidales bacterium
AAATAATTACTTGATTATAATTCTTGGTGCAAACTCTTCCTCGAAATAATTACTTGATTATAATTCTTGATGCAAACTCTTCCTCGAAATTCATTGCTTGATCAGTCAGGAGATATTAACCTTATTTCATTTGCTTCTGAAATGCCATGAGCAAAAATCAACTCTACTGTTTTTACTCCATCAATTTCTTATACTTAAACCTCTTAGGTTCTGTATTGCCGAGCCTCATCTTGCGATTCTCTTCGTATTCCTGATAGTTACCTTCGAAGAAAACTACTTGACTATCTCCTTCAAATGCCAGTATGTGTGTGGCTATCCTATCTAAAAACCAACGGTCGTGACTAACTACAACCGCACAGCCTGCAAAGTTGTCCAAACCTTCTTCGAGGGCTCGTATAGTATTCACATCCACATCGTTGGTAGGTTCGTCTAAGAGCAGAACATTACCTTCGTCTTTGAGTGTAAGGGCCAAGTGGAGCCGATTTCTTTCACCGCCCGAAAGCACACCACATAGTTTCTCTTGATCTGCTCCGCTAAAGTTGAAACGCGATACCCAGCCTCTTGCATTTATATCGCGATTTCCCATGCGTACCCACTCGGAGTCTCCGGCTATGGTTTGATATACTGTTTTTTCAGGATCTATACTCTTATGTTGCTGATCTACATATGCAATCTTTACGGTTTCTCCTATTTCTATAGTTCCGCTATCGGGCTGTTCTATGCCCATAATCAGGCGGAATAGGGTAGTTTTTCCGGCACCGTTAGGGCCTATTACACCTACAATGCCTGCAGGAGGCAGTACAAAGTTCAAGTGTTCAAACAGGAGTTTATTGCCGTATGCTTTGCTAACATCGTGAAACTCTATTACCTTATTTCCAAGGTGCGGCCCATTTGGTATATATATCTCGAGATTTGCTTCTTTTTCTTTCTGATCTGCCGAGGCCAGTTTTTCGTATGCGCCAAGACGCGCTTTTTGCTTGGCATGTCGTGCCTTAGGTGCCATGCGCACCCACTCTAATTCTCGCTGAAGAGTTTTGCGGCGCTTGCTCTCTGCTTTCTCCTCTTGTTCTAATCGTTTGGTTTTCTGATCGAGCCAAGAAGAGTAGTTACCCTTCCATGGAATTCCTTCTCCGCGATCGAGTTCCAATATCCACCCTGCTACATTATCGAGAAAATAGCGGTCGTGAGTTACAGCTATAACTGTGCCTTTATACTGTCTAAGATGAGCTTCTAACCATAGAATACTCTCTGTATCAAGATGGTTTGTAGGCTCATCTAAAAGCAACACATCCGGTTGTTTAAGCAGCAGACGGCATAGAGCTACCCTCCTTTTTTCGCCTCCTGATAAATTAGATATCTTGGCATCGGCCGGAGGACATTGCAAAGCATCCATCGCCCTTTCGAGTTTGGAATCTATCTCCCAACCATCGCAATGGTCTATCTTTTCTGTAAGTTCGCCCTGCCGTTCCATCAGGCGATTCATCTGTTCGTCATCCATAGGTTCGGCAAACTTGGCGGAAATTTCATTAAACTCAGCAAGCAGATTCATAACCTCTTGCACGCCTTCTTGCACTACTTCTATGACAGTTTTCTCTGGGTCCATCTGTGGTTCTTGTTCCAAATATCCAACAGAATAACCCGGAGCCCAAACTACTTCTCCCTGATAGTTTTTCTCTACTCCTGCTATAATTTTCAGAAGAGTAGATTTTCCACTACCATTAAGACCTATAATGCCTATTTTTGCACCATAGAAGAAAGATAGGTATATATCCTTGAGTATTACCTTATTATTGTGTGGAAGAATTTTACCCACACCGTTCATCGAGAATATAATTTTTTCGTCTGCCATAATTAAATGCTATTGTTTTGTAAAGATAATCAATAATTAAATAAACACTACTGAAACCGAAGAACGATATAATTAAAACGGTATAAGCAAGAGAGGATATAATGAATTTATCTGCAAGTAGCGATTGTATTAAAAAGCCATAGATAGATAGATAGATAGATAGATAGATAGATAGATAGATAAGAATACTTCCTGATGAGTACGGAGTCGGGGGTGATAAAATGGAGGCCGACCAAAAGATATTAGTCAGCCTCCTAATTTTTAGCGCTATACGAGAAACTACTGCTTGTCTTCTCCTCCCATCAAACCACCGAGTATTCCTTTGGCTGCTCCAATGATACTGCCAAGTCCGCCGCCGGAATTTCCTCCTCCTGTAATGGAGAGCATAATGTCTTTAAGGTCTATATCGCCATCCCCATCCTGATCTTTGATAAAATTCTTCAAACCGCCTAACACTGTAGGGATAAGGGCAATAAGAGACTTTGCAAGGCCTCCGCTAATGTTTAGATTTTTTAAAACATTAGAAGAAAATATATTACCGGCGAGGGCTGTGATAGGGCTTTTGGCGGCACTGGTCTTTCCGGTTAGTAGGTCTGAGATAAGATCCGTACCTCCCTGTTGGGCAGCTGTTTGAGTAAGGCTACCGAGAATAGATTCTCCCAAACCTCCGAGTACCTGAGATTTGAGGTTTGAAGGTATTTCAATACCTCCGATGGAAGAATTCACTTGCTTGGAAATCAAATCGCTGATTAAAGACATAATATTTGTTTTAAAGATTAGTTTTCACAAATTTAATCAAAAGTTCTTTTTGTTGTGGTCAGAATCCACAATTTGTTGAAATCATAGTCGGCAGGTCCGATAACTGGCTTTATCTTGGAATCGCAGTCTGAGCCGCAAATCTCTCTGACTTCAAATCCGAAGCTCTCAAGTATTGCGGCCGAATTCTTTCCGAAAACCCTAAGATGGTCGTTTTGGCCAAACTCCCTAAGTCTGTCTTCAGGTGTGGTTATAGAATTGTTTTCATATACATTGTCGATGGACAAATCTACAGGAAAGGATATGATTATAAATCCTTCCGGGCTGATTATTCTCTTGAGCTCTTGCATTGCTTTAGCATAGTTTTCTACATGCTCAAGAACATGGTTGCAAATGATAATGTCGTAAGAGGCATCATCAAGTTTAGTATCTTGAATGTCGAGTTTAAGGTCTGCGGATTTGTAAAGGTCGGCCGTTGTGCTACTGATACCATTTCTACTCATCCACAGGCAAACAGATAGCTCAGGAGCAAAAAGCAGTATTCTTTTGTTTTTGAACAACTCAATATGTTCTTCCATCCAAAAAACCATAATCCTATGCCTTGGCAGCGAAAAGCATACAGGGCAAACTACTTTCTGATCAAATCCTATATACCTGTCTATGTTATAAAGTTTAGGGCACCGCATGTATTCTCCTTCTTTGAAATTGTAAAGGTATTTGTTGCAGCAGGGGCAGTAGTAGGGCAGTTTTTTTCCTATGAGTACATTGCCAAGAAAGATCCTAAACGGTTCTGTTATATCCTTAGTTTTCTCGGCGATGAAATAAACGGTTTCTTTGATAAGATTTATTCCGAGATCTTTCTTGATATACCAGAAGCATAGGATGCAAACCAGTGTTTCAGAAGCAACTGTAGTAGATGCTGCGGCTATGATAGAATACTTTGGTATGAAAATCAGGTTAGCTATAAAACTCATGACGGCACCTGCAATTTCGGAATATAAAAGCCTTTTTTCTCTCCCTGCAGGAATCAGAACGAGTCCTCCTGCTATATTGCTCAATCCAATAGGCACCAAGGAAAATAGCAATATGCGGAATGCCGGTTTGACCTCCATAAAAGAGCTTCCACTCGTAATCTTTATGATGAGACCGGAAAAGAGTATAGAACCAACCATCACTAAAAGCTGTACCACTCCCACAAGCGTCAAGGATTTTCTGGCAAGTAACCTAAATTGTTTTTGATTGTTGTTTTTCCAAAGTTCAGATGCTAGCGGTAGGGCTGATGTCAGAACCACCACTCCGGTCAAGGTCAAAATAGACTTGAGCCTTGCTGCAATGCTGTATAGGCCTGTTTCATAATCGGTTCTCATAAAGCCAAGCATTGTCATGTCCAGACTGGTGTAGATATATACCGCAGCCGACATTAAAGAGAAGACAATCAATGGCTTGAAGTGCTTCTTTTTGATTATGATCCGAAAAGATAGGTCTATATGACGACGGAGGGCAAAAAAACAGATCAAATAGGTTCCGTATGAGGTAATCAAAGAAAAAACAACATATAGAATCACATCATCCGGACTTTTCACTAAAAGAATTACCAGTGCCAACGACACAAGTTTGCTGATGAGTGTAGCTACGGCCAGGAATCGAAATTTCTCAAGAGCTTGAAAGAGCCATTCACAACCCATAGCCTGAAATATAATGCCACTTCCATAGAGGGCAAGCATTAGAGAGTTCTCTCTTAGTTTTGGAACCGAAACAATAAAAATGGCTAATAATGCAATGCTTATTATGGCCAGCACTATGCTTATGCTCCAAAATTCGTTGAAAGTCTTGCTCAACTCCTTTCTATTGCTTCTGGTTTTTGAACAGCTACGGGTAGCGTACAAGGGCATCCCAAAAGTTGCCAACATGGCAAAATATCCAACTATCGAACTTGCAAATGCCGTAACACCTAAAGCGGCAGGTTTCAGAACTCTTGTAACATACATAATTGTCAAAAATGAGAATATGTATGTAATAGCTCTGATAAAAAAATTTACCGAAATATTGTCAATGATAGAATGTTTCATTTTGCTAATAATCGGGCTGTCGCTTCTTTAATTTTTCTGTATAATCCGTATACTACCGGTATTGCCCATGGCATACAGAGCAACAGATAATATGCTATTCTTACCTTTAATGAGCACTTCCTTATATTTATCCTTTTTCTATAGTTGTATATTTCCTGTTTATGCAATTGCATTATTTGCTTCTTGTGAGATAATCGAGTGCAAGAACAGAATGAGTATCTAAATAGTAGATAAGAAAATCTTATACGATAAGCGTATTCCAAGTCTTCCGTGGTAAAGCATTCAGGTATGTGAGCTTCAATAAAGCTTGCGTAATTTACGAATGATGAGATATGGTCTTGCAGAATCCTAATATCATTGCTATTCGTTATGCTGTCTAGCCTAATACGGTAGGCTAGCAAAGGATCACTAATAAAAAACAGACTCTCAGACTTGTATAATAATGGAAGGATGATGTCAAGATCTTCAAAAAACTGTCCAACGGAAAAGCGGAAGTTATCCCAAATGACTCGTTTGTAAATTTTGTTCCATACTGCAGTTGAGAGTTTTCCTGCAATCTGCAGCGCCATAGCTTCCCGTTTTGTATAAACACCTTCATTAGCACCATGGAGTCCTTTGATGTTTTTTGTACAAATGTCAAGTTTTCCGGATGTATAAAACGTGCTGACATTAAACTCCACAATATCAGTATTGTATTTTTGCATAGCTTCCATGGCTCTGGAAAGCGCATCGGGATGATATGCGTCATCGGCATCCAAAAAGGCAATAAAATCACCCTTACAAATATCCAAACCAGCGTTTCTGGCTCCACTTAACCCTCTATTTTTCTGATGAATGACTTTTATTCTTGGGTCTAAGGCTGCATAGTGGTCGCATAATTCTCCGCAACCATCCGTAGAGCCATCATCAACAAGTATAATCTCCAAATCTGTAAAACTCTGGCTAATGACACTTTCTATAGCCTCATTAAAATAAGGTTTTAGATTATATACCGGTATTATAACACTTATCATTTCTTTGCAGTATAACTATATTTTCAAGGTGCTGGGTATGAGGAAACATGTCAACCGGCTGAACTTTCCGGATAGAATAGTGCCTACAAAGAATCTCCAAGTCTCTTGCCTGACTTGCCGGGTTGCAGCTTACATATACTATCTTGTTCGGAGAGGCTTCTATAATAACTTGTGCTACAGATGGATGTATTCCCGCGCGAGGCGGATCGAGAATTATTGTATTAGGGGCGCCGTGGACTCTTATAAAATCTTTATTCAGGATATCTTTCATATCTCCTGCAAAAAAATCCACATTGGTTATACCATTGTCTGCCGCATTCTTTTTTGCATCTGCAACAGCTTCTTCTACATACTCTATACCTATAACCTTTCTTACTTTTCGGGCAAGGAATAAGGCTATGGTGCCGGTGCCGGTGTAGAGATCGTATAGTATATCTTCTTTATCCGGATCCGCAAAACTGCATACCGTACTATAGAGGCGATATGCCTGCGAGGCATTGGTCTGATAGAAAGACTTAGGGCCTATACGGAAGGTTAAGTCTCCCATTTTCTCTGTAATAAACTTTGCTCCGGAGTGGTGCAGTAACGTGCAGCCATCGTAACTATCGTTAGCCTTATTATTTACAATAATGTATGTGGATATTATCTGTGGAAAGGCTGCACACAATGCAGTAAGTAATTCTTGCACAGATTTTTTATCTTCGAGGGTAGGGGTGCCTCCTATCTCTTGCGTACCTATAACAAGATTTACCATAAACTGTCCGTCTTCTGTGCTTCTTATCATAAGGTTGCGCAATAGTCCCGTGTGGTTATACAGGTCAAAGAATTGTAATCCGTGTTCTATAGCATACCTGCGAACAAACATTCTGATTGCATTGGAGGGTTCCTTCTGTAAACGACATTCGCTGATATCAAGTATTTTGCTGAATTTCTGTGGAATATGAAAGCCAAGCCCTACAAGTTCTTCTTCTGTAAAAGTTTTTTCTGTACCATCTTGATTAAAGCGTTCCTCGCTGAGAAGCCACCGCCGATCTGAAAATGTAAATTCCAATTTATTACGATAGTCTATTATACGCTCAGAACCCAAAATGGGGGAGATAGGGGGAAAGCTTAAATGTCCTATTCTGGTAAACTGGTCTGCTATTTGCTGTTGTTTGAATTCCAATTGTTTGTCGTAAGGTAATGCCTGCCACGTACAGCCTCCGCAAATGCCATAGTGGGGGCAAAAAGGCTTCTGGCGAATAGGAGACTCCTTAACCATGTTTATCAAATTGCCTTGCATGAACCCTTTGCGAGAGCGGGTTAAAACCACATCTACAATGTTTCCGGGTACACACTTGGGTACAAACAACACCTTACCATCTATGTGCGCAAGGCCATTGCCTTCAGCGGCAACGGCCTCGATATTCACATTCTTGATGACGATTCTTTCTTTGCTTCTTTTTCTGGACATACTTTTACTTGAAGGCTGCTACAAGCTCTTTATTGGTATATGCATCTGCTCCATAGCAAGTTTTAAGATATGCCAGGCCGTTTTTATAATCTTCTTCTGTAAAGGAATCTGTAGCTTCCTTGGCCACAACAACATCGTAACCAAGGCAGAAAGCATCTGCAGAAGTATGTCTTACGCACATGTGTGCATGCAGACCGGTCATTATTACAGTTTTAACTTCTAATTCTTTCAGAAGTATATCCAAGTCTGTCTGGAAAAATCCGCTATAGCGTCTTTTAGGCACCACATAGTCTTTACTGCAGAGTTTGAGCTCAGGTATAACCTCCGCACCTTTGGTGCCCTTGATTGCATGATTTCCCCAGATTGTCAGTTCTCGGTCTATTCCTTTGATATGAGCATCGTTACAGAATATAACAGGAATTCCAACCTTTCGTGCGGCATCAAGTAGCTTTGCTGTAGCCGGCACTATAGCTCGTCCGCGCTCACAACCTAAAGCTCCGGTAACAAAGTCGTTGAGCATATCAACAACAAGAATAGCAGGCCTATTTAAAACAAGCCTCTTAGCAGCAAGTTTAGTTGCCGTCGTCTTTTTTACAGCACCCTTTTTTGCAGTCGCGCTTTTTTTAGTAATTTTCGCCATATCTAATAATCATTATACTTACTCCCACGTTCCAAAGATACAAAATAAACAAATTCGTTGTACTTAATAAATTCAGCTGCCAACCATCACAAAATAAGTTTAGCATCTAAAACACTCGTAGGTTGAGTTAAAATAATTTATATCTGAAAGTTTGCGAGAAATATATGATTTTTAATTATTTTTGTAAAACAGGAATGTAGCCTGAATCGTCTTTTTATTTAAGAGATAGTGGTTAATAGAGATTACATCCAGAATGAGTTTGGTGTATTTTTTAAGGAGAATTACACCAAATTATTTTATTGCGCACTCGATGTTGTTAGAGACGAAGAGTGGGCTAAGGATATTGTGGGAGCTGTGTTTGAAAAGGCCTGGGAACAGTATGATCGTTTACGCGACAAAAATTTGGATGCTTATCTTTATATCTCAGTAAGAAACCGAGCCATTGATTATGTGCGGCGTAAACAAGCCATGTTAGGTTATCATAAGGTTTTCCTCGAAATTGAACAAGAATGGCAGGAGGCGTATTCCCATGAGATGGACGAGGAAATAAACTACATGTTTCAAGGTATCGAAGAATTACCGGAGCGTCAGCGTTATGTTTTTAAACGCTGTCAGATTGACGGCAAGCGTTATGCAGAAGTGGCAGAAGAGTTGGGTTTAAGCGCCTCTTCGGTACATAAATATATGGTAAAGGCTTTAAGTTTTCTCAGAGAAAAGTTCAAAAAGCGTAAAAAAGAATGACCGAATGCCAATGTCATTCGTTTTTAATTGAAAGGGACACAGAATTTGTTATTACTGCAAATGAAAAAAGAGTATTCAGATATAGACTTGGCTGATATTATAGACCACCCTCAAGATTATACTGAGGATGAGTTGCGTGAGTTCTTCACTAATGAGGAGCATCGTGTTGAGTATATTGCCATGCTACGCGCCAAGCAGGCGATGAAACGCCTAGAAACACCTGCTCCTGATGTTAACACAGCTTGGGCGCAATTTTCAGCAAAGAATATGAAGCAGGCTAATATATCAGAAAAACACCGTCCTGCTTATTTCCGTCATTACATCGGTTATGCGGCAGCAGCGTTGTGTGGAGCCGCTGCCATGTTCTTGGCACTTCTTTTCCTATGGCATCCCAATAATAATGATGATGTAAAGAATAACAATAACCTGCTTACGGTTCTTGAATATGACGATAGTCCACAGAATCTTGTAATGCTCATTGATGGTGAGGAAGAAAAGACACTACAACCTCACGACTCTATTTCTTTTTACGCATCTGAACCTAACAGTTCCGCATCTGCGTCTGTGCATACCAAAAAGAAGCCGGAACTGCGCACTCTCAAAACACCGAGAGGCATGGACCTCAAGGTAATATTGCCAGACGGGTCGGAGGTTTGGCTCAATGCGGAGAGTTCTTTGGAATTTCCCACAGCCTTTACAGAAACCCGGCATGTAGAACTTGTTGGTGAGGCTTACTTTAAGGTAGCACGCGATGAACAAAAGCCTTTTATAGTAAGTACAGACAAGATGGATGTGAAAGTGCTTGGTACAGAGTTTAACTTCCGTCATTATGATACAGAACAAACACAAGTGGCGCTTGTAAATGGTAGCGTGGAGGTTCTTAGGGCGGATGATAGTTCGGAGCACATTGTGCTGAACCCTGGTGAGGCTGCAAATCTTGATAATGACGGTAATATTAGTGTTCATTCCGTGAATGTTTATGCGGTTAATCAGTGGACAAAAGGATTTTTCTATTTTCAGGATAAGACTCTTGAGGCGGCTTTACAAGAGATTGGCCGTTGGTATAATGTGGGAGTATCGTTCGAAAATAAAGGAAAGCTGAAAGAGAAAATACATTTCAGCGCATTAAGGGGCGAGACCCTTCAACAGACGCTCGATAAGCTTAATCGTCTTATGGATACTCAAATTGTGAGCGTTGGAAACGAAATAATTGTCAGATAATTCTTTTTTGGGGTAACCGATTTCGTTTTTGTTCGTCTTTAATCTGACGAACATTCTGTATTAACTATCATATTTATGAAAGAAAATAACCATCTTATCTATTTTATGGGAGTGGCTATTGCTATGCTCTTTTTGCTTTGCAATCCAGTGAATACATCTGCACAGCAAGTAGATACAAAGCTTATTACTCTCAATTGCAAGGGCGCAAAACTTTCAGATGCATTATCCGATATAGAGCGCCTATCAGGTTACTATCGTGTACAGTTTACCTACTCTGATGTAGAGTCGCTGACAGCAGATACAGACATAAAGGCTTTGTCTGCTGTAGATGCTGTCAAATTACTTATCAAAGGAAAACCTTTGGAATGTAAAATCGAAGGGCAGTTTATTTATATAAGCAGGGTTGCTCAACAAAAGACACAGTCTAACCGAATAATGACTGGCCAAGTCTTCGACAAGGATAAAGCTCCTATGCCGGGGGTAGTGGTGCGCAACCTAACCAATCAGACAAATGCGGTAACAGACAACGATGGACGTTTTAGCTTGCGTTGTCAGAGTAGTAACGATCGTATCTCCATATC